>PLTJ01000154.1 GCA_003164455.1 Acetobacteraceae bacterium | reverse complement strand
TGGAAGCTCTGGCCGCCATCGAACCGCCTCGTGGGTATGGACGTGATTGAGGCACAAGAGGACGCGCCGACGGCGAGCGTCAAAGCGTATTGGAGCTTGGCGCCGCGATCGTGCTACGGGAGCATTCTGGTGAGGCAACCGAGCCGCGGCTCGGGAGCATTCCTGGATGAGGCAATACGGCATTCACCCTGATTGTCGCCGCGCATGCGCAACAGTGAGCGGGCGAAATCGTGCACCGCCGCTTGCTCCTCGCTCATCGCGGACGGCCGCAGCCCGACCGAGATCGCGGCGACGACGGCGGGCGGGAGCCCGGCCTTGAGGGCGAGTTCGGCGTGCATGTGCCACTCGAACGGCGCGATCCAGTGGCGCGCCGTCACCAGGATCGCCAGTTCGGTCAGCACCGGCGGCAGTGCGGAGCAAAAGCGGACGTGCGCGCCAAGTTTCTTTACTGCGTCGAACAGCCCGGGACTGTGCAGCAGCGCCTTGAACGGCCCGACCATGGCGCCGCGCGGCCCGGCCAGGATGGCCTTGCGCGCGCGGCGCTGCTCATCGGTCAGCGTGCTTTCGTCCAGTTGCCCAAAGCGTTCCGGCAGCATTCATCAGTGTGCCGGCCGCGGCATCGTAAGCGGCTCGCCCAGGAGTTCGGCCTCCAGAACCGGTCGCGACGGCACGATGAACAGGTACGAGCCGCAGCCGACCAGCGCCAGCACACCCGCCAGCACCAGGGCCATGGTGAAGTCTCCTCCCGTGCCCTGCACGATGAAGCCGGTGATCATCGGCGCCATGGCAGCGCCGATGTAGTTGCCGAAATTTTGGATCGCGCCAAGCGAACCCGTGCAGTTCGCCGGCACCGCAACGCTGGCCAGCGCGAATCCCAGCGGCCCGAGCCCCCCGGTGAAGAATACCGCGGCGGAGATGCTTGCCACTGCGATACTGACGCTCGGCGTATAGGCGGCAAGGAAGGTGAACCCGCCCAGCCCCAGCAGCCCGATAATGATCGGAATCTTTCGGCTCGCCATCGGCGAGAATCCCGCCGCCATCAGGAGATCCGCGCTCCACCCGCCGAGCACGGCGCCGGCGATCGCGAAGACGAAGGGAATGGAGGCGACGAAGCCGGTGGTGCGGATGTCGAGGTGGCGCTGAATTTCGAGATAGCCGGGCAGCCATGCACTGTAGAGGTAAAGCACATAGGACGCGCAGAAACAGCCGATGATCATGCCCCAGACGATGCGGAACTGGAACAGGCGTCGCCACTCCCGCCCGGTGATCGGGGTCGGTGCGACATCCAGTTCGCCTTCCGTGAGGTAGGCGCGCTCGGCCGAATCCAACGGCATCGCGCGGGCCTCGCGGATCATGGCGAACCACAGCCCGGATACCACGAGACCGAGCACGCCCATGATCAGGAACATCCAGCGCCAGCTTGCCGAAAGCATCAGCCAGGTCAGCAGCGGCGGGGCCAGTGCCATGCCCAGCCCGGTCGGGATGTTCATCATTCCCGTGGGCAGCCCGCGCAGGCGCGCCGGCCACCAGCCGCGGATCAGGCTGACGGCGGCGGGAAACATCGGCGCCTCGCCAACCCCCAGCAGCACCCGCATGACGATGAACTGCCAGAAATTGGCGACGAGCCCGGCGCATCCCTGCATCACCGACCACACCACCAGCCCCCAGCCGAGCGCCCGGCGGGGGCCGGCCTTGTCGATGACGAAGCCCAGCGGCAACTGGCACCAGGCATAGGCCCACAGGAACGCCGATAGCAGCAGGCCCATCTCGGCGATCGACAGCCCGAGATCCTGGCGGATCAGCGGATTGGCGATCGCCAGCGTCGAGCGGTCCAGGATGTTGACGCAGCCGGCGGCGATGATCAGCAGGATGGTCTTGATCTGATGGGAGGTGATGCGGGCGGAGGCGATGGCGGGCATGACAAACCTCGTCCTTGTTGGAGCCTCACCCGCGGCCGCTGTTACGCGGCCGCGGCGGGTTGAGCCTTCAGGCCTCTCCCGTGGCAAGCCTGACGAACTTCTGCAGGCAGCGCAGCCCCTTCGGGGTCGGCTGGTCCGGGAACAGCGAGGGCCAGGCCGTGTAGCCGACCTCGCCGATGTAGAGGTTGCCGCGGCTGTCGACCGCGATGCCGTGCGGCGAAAGGAACTGCCCCGGTCCGGTGCCGGCCGCCGGCTCGACGCCGAGCCGGGTGATCAGCTTGCCCGTGTTGTCGACAATGGCAATGCGCGGCCCGAGATTCGGCGCCCCGCGATTGAAGGCGAGATAGGGACCGATCTCGCCGATGTAGCAGATCGGGCACTTGCCGGGCGGCATGAACAGGCCGCTCGGGCGGTGCATGTTGTTCCACTGCGTCTCATAGCGGCCGTTGCCGTCGAACACCTGCACGCGGTGGTTCTCGCGGTCGGCCACATAGACCCAGCCGGCATCGTCGCAGGTGATGTTGTGCGGCAGGTTGAACTCGCCTGGGTCGGTGCCGGGCCTGCCCCACTGCATCAGGAGGCGCCCATCCGGCGCGTACTTGTGCACGCAGGCGTTGCCGTAGCCGTCGGAGACGTAGATGTCGCCGTTCGGCGCGAACGCCGTGTGGGTGCAGCGGTTGAAGGGCTGGCCGCTCATCCAGGGCGCCGGTTTGCCGGGCAGCCCGATGGTCAGCAATACTTTGCCCTCGAGCGTGCACTTGCGCACCGTGTGGTCGCCATCGTCGGTGCAGAAGATGGTGTCGTCCGGCGCCATGCCGATGCCGTGCGCGCGGCTGAAGACGCCTTCGCCCCAGGAGCGCAGGAAGTTGCCCTCGCGGTCGAACACGATCATCGGGTGCTCGCCGCGATGGAACACGTAAATCTGGTCCTTGCGGTCCACGCCGACCGCGGCGACATCGCCGAGTTCCCAGCCGTCGGGGAGTTTGCCCCATCCTTCCGCAATCCGGTACCGGTATTCACCGCTTCCCAGAATGGCGCTCATGGTGTTCCCTTCTCGCGTTCAGGTGGCGTATTGCGGTTCCGGGCAGCCGCGCGCGCCGGTGCGGATCGACAACAGCGCGCCTGCCAGTGGCTGGCTCCGCAACGCCTCGGGTGAGAGGCGCTGCGATGCCGTGGTGATGATGAGCGTGTCGAGGTCCGGCCCGGCAAAGGCGCAGCTCGTCGGTTGCGTTACCGGAACGTTGATGACGCGGTCGACGCGGCCATCGGGCGCATAGCGCGTCACCATGCTGCCGCCGTAGTGCGCGCTCCACAGGAAGCCCTGCGCATCGACGGTCGCGCCATCGGGAATGCCGGTGGCGTCGGGCAGGCGCGCGAACACTCGCCGCACGCCGGGGGTGCCGGTGGCGGTGTCGAACGGGTAGGCCCAGATCACCGGGTCGATGCCGTCGGCGAAATACATGATGGTGCCATCAGGCGACCAGCACAGGCTGTTGGGCACGGCGATGCCTTCGAGCACCGCCGTGTAGCGGCCGGATTCGAAACGATAGAGCGTGCCGACCGGGCCGCGGCCGACATCGTCCATCGAGCCAACCCAGAAACGGCCCTGGCGATCGCACTTACCGTCGTTGAAGCGCATGGTCGGCGAGACCGCATGCGGCGCGGGAAACCGCTCCAGCGTTTCGGTGGCCGGATCGAAGAATGCCACCGCCGACCGCAGGCCGGCGATCAGCCCGGGACGGGCGGAACACAGCGAGATGCAGCCGACCAGTTCGGGCAGTTTCCAGCTCGAAACTTTGCCGCTCGTCCATTCACGCTTGCGAATGGCGGGGCCGCGCACATCGACCCAGTAGAGCGCCTGCTCGCCGGGCGACCAGACCGGCACCTCACCGAGGATGTCGTGCGTATCGCCGACCCGAATCAGGCCTTGATCAGCATTGTTTCTGGCGGTTGTCATCGTCTTGCGTCTCCATGCGGGTCTCAGGGGAAGAGCCAGCATTTTTATCGACGGCACTGCAACGAATGCACCCGATTCCTCCCGGGTCTAACGGGGCCTTATCACAGGAACAATGCGTACGGCAACGGGGATGTCCCGTTCTTTGTTGAAATTGGCCAAGCCGACGGCACCGCCGCCGCTACACCCAGCGGTCCGGTGGAAGTGCCGTTGGAGCGATACCGAAGTTATCTAACGGTCGAGCGCGGTCTGGGGAAAGCGACCGCCCGCGGCTATGTCGATGCGGTGCGTCCCTTCCCGCGCGGCAGGGTCTCACCCGACGGTCTGGCCCTGGACCTTGAGCACCTGCGGGCGGCCGACGTCATCGCCTTCGTGATGGCCCGCTGCCCCCATCAGAGCCGCGGCGTGGCGAAGATGACCGTGACCGCACTCCGATCACTGTTCGGCTTCCTTCATGTCGATGGCGCAATCGAGCGGTCGCTGGCCACCGCGGTGCCTTCGGTCGTCGGTCGACGATTGGCTGGGCTACCAAAGGGACTAGAGCCTGCCCAGATCCGGCGCCTTCTGGCGTCGTGCGACGGCAACACTTGGAATGGCTGTCGCGACATCGCCATCCTGACCATGTTGGTCCGTCTCGGATTACGGGCGGGCGAAGTCGCCACGCTTCGGCTCGACGATATCGATTGGCGAGCCGGCGAGATCGTGAGCGTGGTAAAGCAAACTGTACCGAACGTCTTCCGTTGCCCACCGATGTCGGTGAAGCGGTAGCTGCGTATCTGCGCTGCGGCCGTCCCGCGAGCGCCCTGGGCCTCAGGTATTCGTACGGATCAAAGTTCCTCATCGGACTCTTAGCAGTGGGGGGGTGAGCAATGTTGTGGCCGCCGCTGCTCGACGCGCCGGCTTCGGACGGATCCATGCTCATCGTCTGCGCCACACTGCGGCCACCCAAATGCTGCGCGCCGGCCAGCACCTTGCCCAGCTCAACGCCCCACTGGTCGAAACTGTCGATCGCCCGAATCGCGCCCTGGATAAAGACGCTTAATGCCAACCTGCCTAGGGATTGAGACACGTCCAGTTGCGGGCACCGATAGAGCGGATGCGGTCCGGGTCGCTGATCAAGAAGGCCCAGGCGTCTTTGCAGGCGTCGATGATGGCCTCGTAGCTGTCCCAGACCAGGGCGCAAAGTTTGTTGGCGCGCAGGAATTCCCAAACGTTCTCCATTGGGTTCAACTCCGGCGAATAGGGGGGCAGGGGAAGCAGAGTGATGTTGCTGGGCACGCGAAGTTTGCCGCCGGTCTGGTGCCACCCGGCGCCGTCGCAGACCAGCACAGCGTGGGTGCCCGGCGTGACCTGCGTGCTGATTTCGGCCAGATGTTCTTCCATCGCCTCGGCGTTGACGCTGGGCATGGTGATGGCCGCGCCGACGGCGCGGCCCGGGCAGATCGCACCGAACAGGTAGGCGAAATCATGGCGGTTATCGCGCGCCATTAGCGGCCGTGCGCCAATCGGCGCCCAGACATAGGCATGAGTTCCCTTCTGGCCGATCCGAGCTTCGTCTTGAAACCAGACTTCTATTGTCGAGCTGGTGGTGGAACCAAGCAGCGGATTCTTCACCAAGCTGGCGAAGTTTTTTTAAAAGCGGTCTCCGCCGCGGCATCCTTCTTGGGATGGAAGGGCCGTGGTTGCAGCCGTGTTATGCCAAGTCGGCGCAACTACTTGCCGATTGTGCTCTCATGCACTGTCACTTTGAACCGGCGACTCACCTCTGGGCGCAGGTCCAAACAACGCCACTGCACCACCTTGTCCGTTGCCGGATCAGGACTCTTGATGACCAGCGGCTTCAATTCGGCCATCTGTTCTGTGGTCAGCATCGGGGTCGGACCAAGGCCGTAGCGCGACTTCAATCCATCGATGCCAAGGTCGTTGTAGCGATGCACCCAATCGCGCAGCGTTTGGCGATCCATGCCGTTCTGCTCTGCCGCCTCAGTGCCTGAACGGCCTTCCAAAACCAGTGCCAACGCCAGAAGACGGCGAACTTGCGCTCCGTCGCGGCTCTTGCAAGCCAGCAACCGAAGATCTGCCGCCATGTGATCCGTCCGTGTGATCCTCACTGCCACGCCCATCCGGTGCCTCCCATGCGCGAATCGCCGCTAGAGAGAGCGAATCAGAACTCAACCGCTTTGGGAATCCCCCAGAGAGTCCCAGGCCACGCCGGTTGGTATTATATGGGCACAGTCGAATGATGGGATCGTTGGTTGCGTGCCCCCGCAACCAACGATAGCAAGGGCCTCAACGGCATCGCGGGGTGACGTAGATTGTTGTTCGGTATAAACGTGTTCAGGGTGGAGCCCTGGCCTTCCTTTCCCGACGCTCCGCGCTGCCGGGTTTGCCCCGATTCCCCGGGGCGGACTACACTGGTCCTGTGATGAACATGCGTGCCGCCGTGATCGGCGGGGTGGTTCTGTTTCTGCTCGCCGCCGGCGGGTTGGGGTGGCACTTCCTCGGCGACGTTTCCTCCCCTGACACATCCCTGCCCGGTTCGGCGCCCCTGCCGGTGCCGCCGGTGCCCCCGCGGCTGGTCGAGGGCGCGCGCTACGAGCAATGCCTCGCCATGCTGCCGAACGATCCGCGCGGCGCCGCCAACTTCGCCGCAAGCTGGACCGACGGCGGCGAGGGCGCGGCGCATTGCAGTGCGCTGGCCGAGGTGGCGCTGGGCAATGTCCAGATGGGCGCCGATCACCTGGCGCGCCTAGCCGCCGCCAGCCATGCGCCCGCGGCGGCACGCGCGGCCGTGTATGAACAGGCCGCAGGGGCCTGGCTGATGGCCGGCCAGGCCGCGCACGCTTTCGACGCCGGCACCGCCGCGCTGGCGCTGGCGCCGGACGATGCCGATCTGCTGGTCGATCGCGCCGTCGCCGCCGCCGCGATCAACCGCTTCGACGACGCGCTGGCCGACCTGACACACGCACTGGACATCGACCCGGGCCGGGCGGAGGTGCTGGTGCTGCGCGCCGCCACCTGGCGCCATCTCGGCCAACTCGGGCTGGCGCAGGACGACATTGACCGGGCCATCGCGATCGACCCCGAGAACGCCGAGGCCATGCTGGAGCGTGGCATCCTGCGGCAACGCCACGACGACCCGGCGGGCGCGCGCGACGACTGGGAACGCGCGATCGTGCTCGCTCCCGATTCGCCCACCGCCGATCTCGCGGAACAGAACCTCGCCCTGCTGGAGGCGGGGCCGCAACAACCGTAGGAGGCCCTGGCCTTCAGAAATCCAGGTCGGCGTAATATTCGGGCGGCGTCATCCCGGGCACCCGGTCGGCCAGCAGCGCGCGGAAACTCGGCCGCGATTTCAGCCGCGCATACCACTCCCGGGTCGGCGGACTCACCGCCCAGTCGATGTCGCCCTGGAAATCCAGCACCGACAAATGCGCCGCGGCGGCGAAGTCGGCCAGCGATACGCGGCTGCCGGCCAGCCATTTGCGCGTCTCCGCCAGCCAACCCAGGTAGCGCAGGTGCTCGCGCAGATTGGCATAGCCGGCGCGCAACGCGGCGGCATCGGGATGGCCGATGCCGGATACCCGCTTGAGGTATTTCTCGCCGTTGAGATTGCGCGTCACCTCGTCGGCGAACTTGCCGTCGAACCAGGCGAGCAGCCGCCGCACCTCGACCCGCTCGCCCAGGGTCTGGCCGAGCAGCGGCGTGTCGGGATAGGCCTCCTCGAGATATTCGCAGATCACCCCGGAATCGGGCACGGCGAGGCCGTTGTCCTCCAGCAGCGTGGGCACGGTGGCGGCCGGATTGAGCTCCAGGTACTCGGGGCGCCGCTCCCACACCTTCTCGACCCGCAGGTCGAACGACAGCCGCTTTTCGGCAAGCACCAGCCGCACCTTGCGGCAATACGGCGAGAGCGGGAGATGGAACAATGTGCGCATCGCCGGAGCTTTATGACACCAGTGGGCGGACGCGCCAACCCGGCGCGTCCGGTCCGCTTACGCGCGCAGTGCCTCCAGGCTCTCGTCGGCCATCGGGTGCGGCAGATATTTCACGTATTCCTTAGGCACCACCTGCCAGAAATGCGCCACTTCGCGATCCCAGTCATGCAGCAGCATCTTGGCATAGCGGCTGGTGGTCTCGGTCGCATGGGTAACCACCAGATCCTTCAGCACGCCCTCCCAATAGCGGCTCGCCAGCCGCTGGCGGGTCAGCGTATCCGGGTTCACCCGCAGGTGAAAACGGTTCTCCGGGTCATAGACGAAGGCGATGCCGCCGGTGAATCCGGCGCCGAAATTGTCGCCCACCGCCCCCAGCACCACCACCGTGCCGCCGGTCATGTACTCGCAGCCGTTCGAACCGCAGCCCTCCACCACCGCCGTGGCACCCGAGTTGCGCACCGCGAAGCGCTCCCCCGCCTGTCCCGCGGCGAACAGGAACCCAGCGGTGGCGCCATACAACACGGTGTTGCCGATGATCGTGTTGTGCTGGCTCACCAACGTGGACGACGGGCCCGGACGCACCACGATGGTCGCCCCCGACAGGCCCTTGCCGACATAGTCGTTGGCGTCGCCGAACACTTCCAGCTTCAGCCCCTGCACCGCGAAGGCACCGAGCGACTGGCCCGCGGAGCCGCGCAACCGCACCGTCAGATGGCCGGGTTGCAGCCCCGTCATGCCGTATTTGCGCACGATACGCGACGAGATCTTGGTGCCGATCGCACGGTGCGTGTTGCGGATGGAGTACTGCAACTGCATCTTCTCGCCGTGCTCGAACAGCGCCGCCGCGTCGGTGATCATCTGCGCGTCCAGCGTCTCCGGCACCTCGTTGCGCCCCACCATGGAGCAATAGCGCGGATAGGGGCCGGGGTCGGCCTGCACCAGCAACGGATTGAGGTCGAGGTCGTCCAGCACCTCCGAGCCGCGGCTGATCTGGCGCAGCAGATCGGTGCGTCCGATCACCTCGGCCAGCGTGCGCGCCCCCAGGGAGGCGAGAATATGGCGCACATCGTCGGCGATGAAGCTGAACAGGTTGATGACTTTCTCGGCGCTGCCTTCGAACTTGGCGCGCAGTTTCTCATCCTGCGTGCACACCCCGACCGGGCAGGTGTTGGAATGGCATTGCCGCACCATGATGCAACCCATCGCCACCAGGCTCGCCGTGCCGATGCCGAACTCCTCGGCGCCGAGCATGGCGGCGATCACCACGTCGCGGCCGGTCTTGATGCCGCCGTCGGTGCGCAGCCGCACCCGATGGCGCAGCCGGTTCAGCATCAGCACCTGATGCACCTCCGACAGCCCCATCTCCCAGGGCAGCCCCGCGTATTTGATGCTGCTCTGCGGCGAGGCGCCGGTGCCCCCGGAATGGCCGGAGATCAGGATGGCATCGGCGCGCGCCTTGGCGACCCCCGCGGCCACCGTGCCGATGCCGCTGCGCGCGACCAGCTTCACGCAGACCGTGGCGTCCGGGTTGATCTGCTTGAGATCGTAGATGAGCTGCGCCAGATCCTCGATCGAGTAGATGTCATGGTGCGGCGGCGGGCTGATCAGCATCACCCCCGGCGTGGAGTGGCGCAGCTTGCCGATCAGCTCGGTCACCTTGAAGCCGGGCAACTGCCCGCCCTCGCCCGGCTTGGCACCCTGCGCCACCTTGATCTCGATTTCGCGGCAGGCGTTCAGATATTCGGCGGTGACGCCGAACCGGCCGGAAGCGATCTGCTTGATGGCCGATGCGGCATTGTCGCCGTTCGGCCGCGGCTTCGCGCGCCCCGGGTCCTCGCCGCCCTCGCCTGAATCGCTGCGCGCGCCGATCCGGTTCATCGCGATCGACAGCGTCTCGTGCGCTTCCGGGCTGAGCGCGCCGACCGAGATTCCCGGGGTCACCAGCCGCTTGCGGATTTCAGTGATGCTCTCGACCTCGTCCACCGATATCGGCTTCACGCTGTCGGTGCGGAAGTCCAGCAGGTCGCGCAGCGCGATCGGCGGCATCTTGCGCACCGCCTCGGCGTAACGGCGATAGATGGAGAAACTGTCGGTCGCCACCGCCTCCTGCAACAGGTGGATCAGGCGGCCATCGAGGGCGTGCGTCTCGCCGCTCTGGCGCAACTTGTAGAGGCCGCCCACGGGCAGCATGGCCACCTCGCCGTCCCAGGCCATGCGGTGCTTCTCCAGCATCTTCTGGGCGATGCCGGACAGGCCGATGCCGGAGATGCGCGACTGCATGCCGGGGAAGAATTCCGCCACCAGTTGGCGCGACAGGCCAATCGCCTCGAAATTGCAGCCGCCGCGATAGGAGGAGATGACCGAGATGCCCATCTTGGACATCACCTTCAGCAACCCCTTGTCGACCGCCTTCTTGAAACGGCCGATGGCGTCCTTCAGACTCATGTCGCCGAACAGGCCGCGGCGATGGCGGTCGGCGATGCTCTCCTGCGCCAGGTAGGCGTTCACCGTGGTGGCGCCGACGCCGATCAGCACGGCGAAGGTGTGCACGTCCAAGCACTCGGCACAGCGCACATTCAGGCTGGTGAACGTGCGCAGGGATTGCCGCACCAGGTGGGTATGCACGCCGCCCGTGGCCAGAATCATCGGAATGGCGGCGCGCTCGCGGCATGACGTCTCGTCGGTGAGAATGACGTGCTTGCAGCCGCTGCGCACGCCCTCCTCGGCCTCGCCTCGGATGCGCTGCAACGCCGCGCGCAACCCGGCTTCGCCGTCGGCGGCAAGGAAGGTGCAGTCCACCACGCAAGCGGTATCGCCAATGTAGGCGCGCATCGCATTGAACTCGGCGGTGGAGAGCACCGGGCTTTCCAGTTGCAGCAGGTCGAACTGACTGGAATCCTCGTCCAGCACGTTGCCAAGGTTGCCCAGCCGCGTCTTCAGCGTCATCACCCGCGTCTCGCGCAGGCTGTCGATCGGCGGGTTGGTGACCTGGCTGAAATTCTGCCGGAAGTAGTGGTGCAGGCCGCGGTACTGGTCGGACAGCACGGCGATCGGCGTATCGTCGCCCATGCTGCCTAGCGGCTCCTGCGCATCCTCCACCATCGGGTGCAGGATGGTCTCCAGTTCCTCCAGCGTCACCCCGCCGGCGAGCTGGCGGCGGCGCAGTTCCTCGCCTTGCCACAATACCGGCTCGGGCGCGTCGGTTTTCACGATGTGGTCGATCTGGCGGATGCGCTTGGCCCAGTCGCCATAGGCGTGGCGGGCGGCCAGCGTGTCCTTCAGTTCCTCATCGGTGAAGAAGCGGGGCTGGTCGAGATCGACCGCGATCGTCTGGCCCGGGCCGACCCGGCCTCTTTCGACGATCTCGGCGTCGTCCAGCTTCACCATGCCAGTTTCCGAGCCGACGATCAGCATGGCGTGGCGGCTGATCGTGTAGCGCAGCGGCCGCAGCCCGTTGCGGTCCATCCCGGCGATCACCCAGCGGCCGTCGGTGGCGGCGATCGCCGCCGGCCCGTCCCACGGCTCCATGACGGCGTTGCAGTAAAGGAACATGTCGCGGTGCGGCGTCGGCATGGTGGCGTCCTGGCCGACGCTGGACGGGATCAGCATCGCCTTGGCCATCGGCGCGTCGCGGCCGGCCCGCACCAGCACCTCGAAGACGTTGTCGAGGATGGCGGTGTCCGACCCGCCGGCCTGCACCACCGGCTTGATGTCCTCGATCCAGGGGTCGAGCCCGGGATCGGCCAGCCGGGTCTCGTGGCTCTTCATCCAGTTGATGTTGCCCGACAGCGTGTTGATCTCACCGTTGTGGGCGAGCATGCGGAAGGGTTGCGCCAGCCGCCAGGTCGGAAAGGTGTTCGTGCTGTAGCGCTGATGGTAGATGGCAAAGCGGCTGACGAAGCGCGGATCGTTCAGGTCGGGATAGAAGTCGGCCAGATTCTCGGCCAGGAACATGCCTTTGTAGATGATCGACCGGCACGACAGCGAACAGAAATACAGCTCCGGAATTTGCGCCGCGATCGCCTGCTTCTCGATGCGCCGGCGGATCACGTAGAGCTCACGCTCGAAGTCCGCGTCGCCGGCGCCGGGGCGCGGATTCCAGATCATGATCTGCTCGATCTCCGGGCGGGTGGCGTTGGCCTTTTCGCCGATGCACTCGACGTTGATGGGCACCTGCCGCCAGCCGTAGATCGCATAGCCGAAGTTGAGAATTTCGGTTTCGACGATCTGCCGGCAACGCTCCTGCGCGCCGAGATCGGTCTTCGGCAGGAACACCTGGCCGACCGCGATCGGCCCCGGGTGCACCTTATCGCCGCCGCGCTCGACGGCGTCGGCGAAGAAGTCCTGCGAGATTTCGACATGGATGCCGGCGCCGTCGCCGGTCTTGCCGTCGGCATCGACCGCGCCGCGGTGCCAGACCGCCTTCAGCGCGTCGATGCCGGTCTGCACCACGTCGCGGCGGCGGCGACCGTCGAGCGCCGCGATCAGGCCGACGCCGCAGGCATCGTGCTCCTGCGCCGGATCGTAGGTGGCGGACAGCGCCGCCGCGTTGTGTTGCCACGCCGCGAGGAAGGCAGCGGCGGATTCGGAATGTGTCATGGCCGGAGCCTCCTTCAGAAGTTTACGCCCTGGGCGTGCAGGGCCTCGGCATGCCGGCTGATCGCCTCGCGAAACGTCTCCTGAGCCAGCAGCTGGATCTGGCGCACATCGTCGCGCTCGACGGCCGGCATGGACTGCAGCCAGCGCTGACCGACGGGGGAAGTGAAGAACGTCCGCATCTGCACCAGGTCGGACACGGTGAAGCCGGCCGCCAGGTTCTCGACCAGCAACGCCTCGATCTTGGCCTCGACATCCCCGAAGTCGGGCATGATGATCTCGTCAACGATCCGGGCGGCATCGAGCAACGATTTGCCGCTTCTCTGGGCGGTCGCCTGCACGGCCTGGGCACGCATCTGCGCGACGGTATTGCGGGCACGGTCAGCGAACCGCAGCAGATTGCCCAGCGCGCGAGCCTCGCGCCGGCTGTCGTCGGTGGCCGCCAGCGGCACCGAAGCGGGGTGCAACTGGGCCGCCGCCGCGCCCGCGCCCGCGCCGGCTGGTTTGGCCGGGGTTTGCGCCGCGGCGCCCAGCGACAGTAGCAGGCCGGCCGCGAAGAACATCAGGCGAAGCGCGGTCATGGCATTCCTCCGCTCAGAACCGCAGCCCGCGGGCACGCAGTTCAATGCTCTGGCTTTCGACAACGTCGCTGAACACACGCCGGCTCCAGTCCTCCGAGCCCTGCGCCGCCTGGCGGGCGAGCGTGGGTTGCAGGCGCAGGTAGCGCTGGCCAAGCGGGGAAGCGAAGAAGCCGTGCAGCAGCCGCAACTCGGCGGGGGTGAAATTGCTGGCCCAGGGCTCCAGCAGCACCGCCGTCAGCTCGTCGCGGCGGGCGGTGAAGCCGGGCATCAGCAACTGGTCCACGACGGGGGCGGCCACGTCCAGGCCCTTGCCGTCCTGCTGCATGGTGCGGCGCAGCAGGTCGAGGTGAATGGCGGCGAGCGCGTCCGTGACCTGGGCGTCGATGCCGATGACCTCACCGAGGGCGCGCGCCGCATGGCGGCTTTCCGCGGTGGCGCCCGGGGGAGCAGTCACGGGGGCGGGCTGCGCCCAGGCGGGCGGTGCCAGCAGCAGGGCGGCGAGCACGATCGCGGCGATGCGCATGCGCTTCACTCCGCGGCCATCTGAGGAACCGGCGCGGTTTGCTCAGCCACTTGGCCGATCCAGGCATGCATCTGCGCCGCCGCGTCGCGGCCGTCGCGGATGGCCCACACCACCAGCGAGGCGCCGCGCACGATGTCGCCGGCGGCGAACACCCCGGGCAGCCCGGTCATGAACGTCCGATGGTCCACCTTCAGCGTGCCCCAGCGCGTCACCGCCAGCGCCGGCTCGGCAAAGGCGGCGGGAAGGTCCTCGGGGTCGAAACCGAGCGCCTTGATCACCAGCGTGCCCGGCACGGTGAAGTGGCTGCCCTCGACCGGCTCCACGCTCTGCCGGCCGGAGGAGTCGGGCAGGCCGAGATGCATGCGCACGGCGCGCACGCCGGTAACCGCCGCATCGCCCAGGAACGCCTCCGGGGCCGACAGCCAGAGGAATTCCACGCCCTCCTCCTCGGCATTCTTCACCTCGCGCATGGAGCCCGGCATGTTGGCGCGGTCGCGGCGGTACAGGCAGCGCACGGCGCGCGCGCCCTGGCGCACCGCGGTGCGCACGCAATCCATGGCGGTGTCGCCGCCGCCGATCACCACCACGTCGCGGCCGGCCGCGTCCAGCTCGCCGGACTCGAAGCCCGCCACCGTGTCGCCAAGCACCTTGCGATTGGAGGCGGTGAGAAAGTCGAGCGCCTTGACGATGCCGGGCAGGCCGGCGCCGGGGCCGCCGATTTCGCGCGCCCGGTAAACCCCGGTCGCCAGCAGCACCGCGACGTGGCGGTCCCGCAAGGCGTCGAGCGTGACATCGCGGCCGATCTCGGTGTTGAGATGGAACACCACGCCGGCCTGTTCCAGCAGCAGCTGGCGGCGCTGGACGATCTGCTTGTCCAGCTTGAAGCTGGGGATGCCATAGATCATCAGGCCGCCGACGCGGTCGTAGCGGTCATAGACATGCACCGCGTAGCCCTGCCGGCGGAGCTGCCCGGCGGCGGCGAGCCCGCCCGGACCGGCACCGACGATGCCCACGGATAGCCCGTTCTCGGCCAGCGGCGCCGGCGGACGCACCCAGCCGCGCGCGAAGGCGGTGTCGGTGATGAAACGCTCGACCGCCCCGATGGTGACGCTCTCGAACCCCTTCTCGATGACGCAGTTGCCCTCGCACAGCCGGTCCTGCGGACAAATGCGGCCGCAGATCTCGGGAAAATTGTTGGTGGCGCTGCTGACCTCGTAGGCTTCCTCGAGACGGCCCTCGGCGGTCAGCTTCAGCCAGTCCGGGATGTTGTTGTGCAGCGGGCAGTGCGCCTGGCAGAACGGCACGCCGCACTGGCTGCACCGGCTGGCTTGCTGGCGCGCCTGGGAAGAGTCGAAATCGGTGTAGATTTCGCTGAAATCGGCGCGCCGCGCGGTGGCGTCGCGCTTCTGCGGCGTCTGCTGCGGAAGGTTGACGAACTGGAGCATGCGATTGGCCATGCCGGTCTCCTCGCGGGCGCAGCCGCGGGGGTCGGGCGCGCGCACAGGGCCTTATATGACTGATCTGAATGACGGGCGAGGGCAAAAGTGATATATAGGACAGCTATACTGTCCTATAAGCCCTTCCGTCATGCCGCCTCTCGGCCGGCCGCTCCTGCGTCCGAAGAGAAAAGGTCCGATCCGGTTCTATCTGTCCGCGCCACCCCCGGGGCGGAACCGGCGCAAATACGCCGGCACCACCAGCGCCATCGGCGTCGGCACGATGCCCAGCTCCGCCAGCCCCGCCGTCCCGGAGGAGACCACGTTGTCCCGCTCCAGCATGAGCAATTGGTCGCGGGTCAGCAGCTTGCCGGGCAGCCGCTCCAGCACCCGTGCCTGCAACCGCGCCAGTCCCGCCGGCACCGCGACCAGCGGGCGGCGGCGTCCGGTGGCCTCCAGAATCCAGGCCAGCAGCTCGCGGAAGGTGAACACCTGGGGTCCGCCGAGCTCGAAAATCCGCCCCGCCGCATCGGGCCGCGCCAGCGCCGCCATCACCGCGTCGGCGACGTCGCCGACATAAACCGGTTGCAACCGGGTGGCGCCGGCGATCACCGGCATGCACGGCAGCATCCGCGCCATCGCGCCGAAGCGGTTGAAGAACTTGTCCTCCGGCCCGAACACGATGGAGGGGCGCAGCACCGTGGCGGTCGGGAAAGCGGCCAGCACCGCCGCCTCGCCCGCCGCCTTGGCGCGGCCGTAGGCGCTTGGGCTCGCCGCATCGGCGCCGATCGCCGACATCTGCACCAGCCCCGCCGCGCCGGTCGCGGCGGCCGCCCGCGCCACGACACCGGCGCCCTCGCCCATCACGCGGTCGAAATCGCCGCGCCGGCTCTCCGCCAGGATGCCGACCAGGTTCACCACGATGCTGGCCCCCGCGACGGCGCGCGCCACCGCGTCGGGGCTGGTCACCGGCGCGCGCAGCGGCACGATCTGGCCGACCGCCCCCATCGGCTTGAGCACCAGCGCCGCCTCGGTGTCGCGCACCGCGGCGCGCACCACGTAACCCTGCCGGGCCAGGCGCTGCACGACGTGCCGGCCGATGAAACCCGAACCGCCGAATACCGTCGCGACGTCGCGCGTCTTGACCCCCATCGCGGCCTCATCCGTTGCTGCCATACGATGCTTCATAGGCTGGCTGCCCATGCGCCTCAAGCGGCGCGACGCCGGCGGGCCGAGCGAACGAAACTGGCGAAAAAGCTGCGCCCGACGGCCGGGCGGCCGCGCTCAGGCGCGGCGATGGCGCAGCAGGCCGAGGCCCGCCAGGCCCGACCCAAGCAGAGCCAGGCTCATCGGCTCGGAGGTGCCGATCGGATCGGTGGACGTGACGATTCCGGTGAACTCGAAGGAAGGGCTGGTGCTGCTGAACGTGATCGTATTGAAGGCCGTGGTGCTGTTGACGATGATGTAGCCGCTGCCGCCCGCTCCCTGGCCGCCGCTGGCGGTAAAGCCATTGCCCAGGGCATCCGCGGCATCGGTGCCGGTGACCGTGCCGATCGTGCTGGTGCCTTCCAGGAAAGTCACCGCGTTGAAGTCATCGATCGAACCCCAGAGCATCGCGAACGCGGTCTGATCCGATGTGAACGCCACCGTGATCGACCCGATGCCGGTCGACAGGTAGTTGCCCGACAAAGCGACGTTGGTCGTCAGCAGCGAGCCGTAGTTGCCGGTGAGATACTCGGGTTGCCCCCCCGATACGCCGCCGACGGGAACGGCATAAGCGCCGCTCAAGGCGCCATTCACCACGCCCTGGCCGCTGGTCACGCTGAAGCCGATTGTATAGCCCGAGCCTTGGATCGGCGCGTTCGACGGGGTGGCGATGCCGGTCAGGTCGATGACTGTCGTGGCGCCGCACGTCGTCGGCGGGCTGTAAAGGCTCGCGGTTATGGTCAGGGGTCCGGCCCGGGCAGGGCCCGCAAGGACGGCGGCCGCCGCACCTGCAAGGAGGGCCGCGAGGAGACGTTTCATCAACACCCAGACCCAGGCCGCTTTCGGCGTTGCGCCAGGACACCGCGGGGCCGCAGCATCCAACGGCGCACAAAACACGGGCCAGATTGCGGTAGGATGTGAAAACATTGTGTTAACAGATGCATCATCCAGGGCACCGCGGACCAGTGCCAAGAGCGCCGGTGTGGGTAGTGGTGGAAACGCGCCCCGCACCGGCCCGAACCGCCCGCGCTTTGCCAGTTGACGCCCCGGTGACCGGAGGCTACATCGCCCGCCTCCCGCGGTCCCGCACCGTTTGGGACGCACCTGCCCAGGTGGCGGAATTGGTAGACGCGCAGGTTTCAGGTACCTGTGGCCGCAAGGTCGTGGAAGTTCGAGTCTTCTCCTGGGCACCATCGCATCGTCCGGTCAGGCCCTCGCCGTAAAGCGGCGGGCCTTCCGCCTGTGCTCCAGCACGGCGGCAAAACCTGCCAGCGCCGCGCCGGCAGCAGCCGGAAGCCGGCGGTCTGCATGCCAGGGATGTCGTAGCACCGGCGCGGGTGTTACGTCTGCGCGCGCTGGGATAGACTCGTCCCGATTCCTGGAGCCCTTGCCCATGCCTGTCATGTCCGACCGCTGGATCCGCCGCATGGCGACCGAACACGCCATGATCGAACCCTTCGTCGAGACCCAGAAGCGTGACGGCGTGATCAGCTACGGTCTGTCCAGCTACGGCTACGACGCCCGCGTTGCCGACGAGTTCAAGATTTTCACCAATGTCGACTCCGCCATCGTCGATCCCAAGGCGTTCAACCCGAGTTCCTTCGTCGATCGCACCACCGACGTCTGCATCATCCCGCCCAACTCGTTCGCGCTGGCCCGCACGATGGAGTACTTCCGTATCCCGCGCGACGTGCTGGTGATCTGCCTGGGCAAGTCCACCTATGCCCGCTGCGGCATCATCGTCAACGTCACCCCCCTGGAGCCCGAGTGGGAAGGCCAGGTCACCATCGAGATCAGCAACACCACCCCGCTGCCGGCCAAGATCTATGCCCATGAGGGCATCTGCCAGTTCCTGTTCATCCAGGGCAACGAGCCCTGCGAGACCAGTTATGCCGACAAGGCCGGCAAGTACCAGGGCCAGCGCGGCGTCGCGCTGCCCCGGCTGGGTTAGGCCGGAGAGCACCATGGACAAAATCCGCATTCGCGGCGGCCGGCCGCTTGCCGGCGAGATCGTCATCGGCGGCGCCAAGAACGCCGGCCTGCCGCTGATGGCGGCCGGCCTGCTGACCGACGAGCGGCTGGCGCTGAGCAACGTCCCCCGGCTCGCCGACATGGACACCATGGCCGCCCTGCTGGCCCAGCACGGGGTGGCGGTGGAGCGGGCCAGTGGGGACGGCCGCGCCCTGTCGATCGGCGGGCCGATCGGCAACACCGAGGCGCCGTACGACATC
>PLTJ01000316.1:249-13446 GCA_003164455.1 Acetobacteraceae bacterium | reverse complement strand
TCGGTGCCCCGGTCGAGGCCTCCGGGGAGATAGCGGCCAGGTTTCGGTTGTGTCACTGCGGTGCACACCCGGCAGACGAATTCCGAGCGCAACGGCGAAAACAGCCGGGCAAAGCATATCGGAATGAAATCTGGCACAGGCCCTCCGCCACCCCGTTATCGGGGGCATTACGGCGGAGGGCCACCCTTTGCTACCGGCGCGCAGTCGAGTGAGAGGTTTCCTCGCTGACGTGCCTTGGCGGCCGAGGCCTGGACCATCCATGCCTGCTCAATGAGCCCGTTTCTGGGTGTGGACGGCGGCGGCCCATTCTTCACCCCCCCTTCTCATCGAGATCGCGGCTTGCTCCGCATCTCACACACATGCGGCCATCGCTTGATCCGAACCACCGTAATCGTCATGCAGAGGCAATGCTGCGATGTCGGAGCGAGCCGCGCCAAACCAGAACCCCCCGGTCAGATGCCCGGGGGGTTTTTTCGTTCCACCAGCACGGCGCTGCCGGTTAGCGTGCCCGGCGGCTGAGAGGTGGCCGCTCCGGCGATCACGAGTCGGCGCCGGCGCACGGTTCAAGCCCCCGAAGGAGACGATCGCAGTGTGCGGTGACCCTCATGCCTAGATCCAAGCCGCCCGGGCCCCGTCCGAAGCCGGTACCGCCCGGTTCTCCCATCCCGCCGGGGACCCGCATGATTCTCTGGATCGACGGCACGGACCTTCGTGACGCACTCGCCCGGGCCGAGTTTACCGAATTTCCTGGCGAGAAAGTCTTGAACCGTGCCGCCTTCACGGCCTCGATCGCGGCGCAGGCCGTCATCGCTCAGACACTTTCCCCGCCTCTTCATGTCCTGGACGCCCATGCGACGGCGCTCGGCGGGATCGAACGAGGGTGCCGGGAGTCTGTCGAGGCAGTTCTCAGGCGCCTGCCTACGCTGCCGTCCCACACGGGCCGCCGTCAGGCTTTGCGGGATCATCTCGAGAAGAGCATGGACCCTGTGATATTCGCCATCCGTGACGCGGCGGCATCGGACGGCGTACCGGGGCCATCCGTTTTGGCGAGCATGACCACCGCCGCCGGGCGTTCTGGAGGCGAAGCCGAAGCGCACGCCGGCCGGATGAGCCCGCACTCCCAGGGAGCCGACAGGCTGGCCGATGCGCTGATGTATGTGGGCCAGGTCGGTGACTGGGCCGCGGTCGCGCGGGAGCAGTACGAGGCGGGCAGGAAACGCGAGACAACGACGCGTGACCAAGAAGGCAGCCTATCTCGTGCCTTCGCTTACAAACTGATCGAAACTTATAAGAAGGTCTCGGGCCGTCGCCTCAAATTCTCCCGAGGGGACGGGGAGCGGCCGGCAGGCCCATTGATAGACTATCTCGTCCTTCTCTTTGAAAGGGTCCGCGGGAAGCTGGAGGCCGATCCGGCGCAGGCGCTGGTGGCGAAGGAACGGGACTGGTCGCCGTCGATGGAAACACTGGCACTCTGGATCACGCTATACCGCGGGGCCCATCCGGCCGAAGCTCAAGCCAGCCGACAGACCGCGGGGTTGTAAGCGGTTTGATATTTCGCCTTCGGAAATACTACTCCTCTGGCCGGAAGCCTGACCGTAGGGCTCGTCCCTATGGCGGGTCGGGGCACATGGACGGAATCGGACGGAGACCGAGTCCTGGAATCGGGCCGGCGTCGTGCGTCGACGACGCCGTCTGCTGAGGCGCTTGCGGACCGTCGAGCCCATCTCGCCCTTCTGGTCCAGACCCTGGCCCGCCAGGCGGCACGCGAGGCGTTTGCGGCCGCGGTCGATGCGCTGAGCGCACCTTTCGGCGAGGGCAACGCCCGTGACCGGGCCCAGCCGCGCCTCGGCGGCTCCCCCGGTCGACCCGCTCCCGGCTGTTCTGCTGTCGTGAGGCCCAAGACCCGGCTCATCCGTGCCAGTCGGGAACGAAAGGCCCCTTGATGCCTAGCTTGTGGACCGGGTTCCGCAATGCGGCTGGCGAGCCTGCCGGCGTCGTGCAGATCGCTGCCGGATGCGAAGAGGGCGGCACCTGTCAGACCCATACCGATGACGCCCCGCGCGCTCCACCGGGGACCGCACCGCCCGGCGAGCGATCGCCGGCGGAACTCCGCGAGGACCGAACCGACCCGATCGGTGCGATCGAACCGCTCAGGAAGCTGAGCGACCTGACCAGGATCATCCCCTACAGCGATCGCAAGCTGCGCGACATGGCGCAGCACGGGGAGCTGCCGGTGGTGCGGATCGGACGGAGGTATTTCTACAGGGAGTCAGAGATCAGATCCTGGTTGCTGGCTGCCTCCGTGCCGTAAGATCACGGATTCCAGAGTCCTACTGAAATAGATAGAGAGAACATGGGGCACTCTATTTGGTAGATAGAGTGCTATATGCTATCGCTACGTGCCGATTCCTGCTAAACGTTCCGAACGCCATGGAGCATGACATGGATCTGACCAAGAGTCTACTGGACACCGCGGTCCCGCCACCGATCAGCATCGCCGACGCGCGTGCCGCCATCGCGACCTGGGATGACCTACCCGAGCAGACCAAACGGGTTCTCGGCAGCGCGCTGACCGGGCTCGGGCGGATCTGCGGCGCCATCGACCCCACCCAAGAGGCGGCGATCATCCTCGATTGCAGCCGCCTCAACCGCGTGGTCTATGCCAAGCCCCCCTCCAACTTCGGCTTCACGCCGCAGCGCTTCGGCAACATCCTGTCCCTTTGCCGCGGGATCATGCGCCGCCTCGGCCTGCATGCGCTGGAGAGCAGGGGAGCGGCGGAGCTCACGGCGGAATGGCGTGCGGTCTACGACAGCCTCCCCGAATACCGTGCCCTTGCCCTGATCGGCTTTGTGGTGTTCTGCTCGCGGCACGGGATCGCTCCGCACGACGTCAATGACGAGACACTCGCCCGATTCGAAGTCTGGTGCCTGACCGCCACCATCTGCCGCGATCCGGCCGGTCTGGCCCGCAACACGGCTTCGAACTGGAACTGGGCTCGCCGGACCGTCCCCTGCTGGCCGCAAAGCATCCTCACCCGCCCGGGCATGCGCGACCAGTTCACCCGGCCGCTGACCTGCTACCATCCCGACTTGCAGGCCGATGTGGCGCGCTGGACTGCCCGCCTGGCCGTCAGCGATCACCAGGATCTGTACGACGCCCCAACGGTCCAGCCGAGCGGCCGTCGCGCCAACGGGCGTCCCCACCGCAAGGCCCGCCCCCGGACGATAGAGGCGAGGTTCTGGCAGATCCAGGTCGCCCTCGCCGCGCTCGAGCACAGGGGCCACGATACCGCCGGCTTCAGAAGCCTGCGTGAGCTGGTCGAGCCGGTCGACCGGGTCCGCGACGTCATCGTCTTCCTGCGCGAACGCACCGGGAAGACCAAGAGCACCTACATCGCCGGCGTCATCGAGGCGTTGCGCCAGGTTGCGAAGTACCACGTCGGATCGCCCGACGATGTGGTCGATGAGATCAGCCGGCTGGTCGGCGTGTCCCGTCCCGATCTGCAGGGGCGCATGAACCCCAAGAACGAAGGGCGCCTGCGCGCCCTGATCGCCCAGCCAATCCGGGGTCTTTTGATCACCCTGCCCGAGAAGCTCCTGAAGGACGCGCAGGAGATGGAGCGGCGGGCGATGGAGGAGCAGGCGCGCCAACCGAAACCGACGGGGCACCGCCGGCCTCTGCATCGGGTCACGCAGGACGTGGCCCGGCTGGTGGCCTATGCGGTCGCCCTGAAGATCCTGCTCGGCTTCCCGATGCGCGGCGACAACCTCGCCAAGCTCGACCTGGACACCGGCCTGCAATGGCTCGAGTCGCGCCGCGGGCCCAGCCACATCTTCCTCTACGCCGAGGACACCAAGAACGAGGTCTCGATGCAAATGAAGCTGTCCGAGCCGACTTCGGCCATGATCGACCTCTACCTGACCCGCTATCGCCAGCGGCTCGCCGATCCGGCCAACCGATACCTGTTCGTTGGACCCGGCCTGAACCATCGTTCCCGCCACGAACTCGCGATCGGGCTCGCCGGCTTGGTCACCCGCGAACTCGGCGTTCCGGTGAACGTCCACTTGTTCAGGGCTTTCGTCGGCTGGGTCTATCTGCGGCATCACCCGGGCAACTACGAGTATGTGCGCCAGTTGTTGGGTCACAAGAAGGTCGAGACCACGATCCGCTTCTATGCCGGGCTGGAGCTGGATGCGGCCGCGGAGCAGCTCGACGAAGTCATGATCGCCGAGCACGAGGAGGCGGCCCCCCATGTGGCCGCCGTGGCCCGGTTCGGGCCTCGCCGGCGAACCCGGCGCGCCCCCTCGCGCAGGCCACCCGCGCCGCCCCGGGAGGAATCGTCCGATGCGCGCTGACGCCGCTGGGCAGCGCCTCGTGCTGCCGTTCGAGGAATGGCCCGCCCTTGACCAATCGTTCTGGCAGGCCGGGCTGTCGCCCCGGAATGAACTCTATGGCCCCTGGTATGCAGGGACATTGAGCCCCTTCACCATCCGCCTTGCGAAGCAATGCAACGGCCGCTGGCTTGCCGTCCTGCGGGCCGCCGACGACCTGGACCCAACAGCTTCGCCGGGAGAAAGGGTTACCCCGAGGCGGGTGCAGTTCTTCTTCGACCAACTCCGCGCCGCCGGCAACTGCGACAATACGATCGCGACCAAGCTGTGGGGTTTGCGGACCGCCCAAAAGATCATGCGGCCGGAGCTTGATCTCAGCTGGATCACTGCTCCGAACGGCACCGACCTCCGCTCTCTGCTGCGGGTGATGCCCAAGCGCAAGCCTGTCCGCTCGTCATCCGAACTGTTTGAATGGGGACTGCGGCTCGCGGGCGAGGCGCGCGATGCGCCGAACCCGGTCACCCGCGCAGTCCGATTCCGGAATGGCCTGATGATCGCCGTGCTGGCCATGCGGGTGCCGAGGCAACGAGCCCTCGCTGCGCTCGATGCCAATCTGCGCGTGACCAAGGTGGAGGGTCGCTACCGGCTGCTCTTTACCGAAGGTGACATGAAGAACGGCCGCCGCATCGACCTGCCGGCGCCGAAGCGCCTGACGCCGTGGATCGACGAATATCTCGGCGTTCACCGTCTGGTGCTGCTGGGCGGCCGAGCGCACGATGCGTTTTGGGTGGGCCAGGGCAGCGACCCGTTGAAACAACAGGGCATCGAGGGCGCCATCCGGCGTGGCACCCTACGCGAGTTCGGGCACGCCTATGGGACACACTGGTTCCGCCATTGCTTTGCCACCAGCGCCCCGCTGGCGGCACCGCACTTGCGCGGGGCACCGGCGGCCGTCATGGGCAGCTCCCCGGGCGTGGTGGAGAAGCACTACAATCAGGGAAACCTTACCCTCGTCGCCGAGATGCTCGAAGAGGTCATGGATGAGGAACGGGAAGAAGCGCTAAAATTCGTCGAAAGACAAAATAACTGTTTGGGTTGACGGATTGAGACCAAAAAAACCGCGTTGAGGAGCGTCAACATGCGCTGCGCTATTTACGCCCGGTACAGTTCCGACCTGCAGCGAGCGGAATCCATCGAGGACCAGGTCCGCGTCTGCCAAGCCCGGGCGGAGCACGAGGGGTGGCCCGTGGTGGAGGTTTTCTCCGACGCCGCCATCTCCGGCGCCACGCTCATCCGTCCAGGTATCCAGGCCCTGATGCAGGCCATCCGCGCGGGCAACATCGACGTCGTGTTGACCGAGAGCCTCGACCGCATCTCCCGTGACCAGGAGCACATCGCCGCCTTCTACAAACAGGCCAGCTTCGCCCGGGTCCGTATCGTGACCCTGGCCGAGGGCGACGTGTCCGAACTCCAAATCGGGTTCAAGGGCACCATGGGCGCCCTTTACCTGAAGGATCTGGCCCAGAAGACCAAACGTGGGATGGAAGGGCGCATCCGCGCCGGCCGCAGCCTTGGCAAGCCGCCCTATGGCTACCGGGTCACCCGCCGGCTTTCGGCTGACGGTGAGTTCGAACGGGGGCTGCGCGAGATCAACCCCGAGCAGGCCGCGGTCGTTCAGCGGATCTTCACCGCCTATGCCGGCGGGCTCAGCCCCCGCCGGATTGCCAGGACGCTGAACCAGGAGGGCGTCCCTGGGCCATCCGGCGGGGTCTGGTATGCCGCGTCCATCCTCGGCCGGCCTGCCTGCAAGGACGGGCTGCTGCGCCAGCCGACCTATGCCGGCGTGCTGACCTGGTGCCGCCGAACTGCTGCCAAGAACCCGGCGACCGGCCGGCTCGTACGCCGGATCAATGATCCGGGCGAAGTCGTGACACAGCCTGCGCCGGAACTACGCATCATCGACCAGGACCTCTGGGACCGCGTCCAGGCCCGGCTGGTTGTCGAGAGCGTCGCCGACCATCGCATTGCGAAGGAGCCGGGCACAACGGGTGGCTACTGGGAACACCGCCGGCCGCGCTATCTGCTCACCGGCAAGGTGTTGTGCGGTTGTTGCGGCCGGCCGTTCGCGGCGATCGGCAAGGACTACCTGGGCTGTCCGGCGGCACTGAACGCCGGCTGCCGCAATACCCGGCGAGTGCGCCGGAGCCGGCTCGAGGCCCAGGTCGTGGCCGCGTTGGGCAGCCAGTTGATGAAGCCGGCGTTGGTGCAGGAGTTCATCGTGGCCTTCAACGCGGAATGGGCTGGGCTGGCCGCGAAGATGACCACTCAAGCCGATGCCGAGCGCCGGGAGGTGACCGCGCTCTCGCGCAAGATCGACCACTTGGTTGACGCTATCAGCGACGGCGACCGCAGCCCCAGTCTGCGTGCCAAGCTGGCGGAGCTGGAAGCGCATCGGGACCGGATCGCGGCGGCTATGGCGGTTCCCGCCACCCGACCGCCGGCGTTGCATCCCGGGATCGCCGAGATCTACCGCGCGAAGGTGGCTGATCTCCAGCGTGCAATGGCCGACGAGGACGATCACGCGGCGCTGGAGGCCGCACGGGCCCTGATCGACAAGGTGATCATCTCCCCGCCGGAACACGACGACGATCCGCCAGGAATTGAGCTGATCGGCGACCTGGCCGAACTTCTCCATGCCGCCGGCCTCGGGGCGGCCACTCTCCCCGGGGCCGCGCAATCCAGCGGCGTTGTCAGCGTGTTCGCGAGTTCGGTAAAAGCGGGTCAGGGGGTCCACTGACCCCTTGCGGGGTCGAGGGGCAGCGCCCCCGCCTTCCTTATTCTTCTACACCACCTGATTGCGCAGCCCGATTTCGCCGCGCCACAGGCGGGCGAGGTTTTCCATGAGCAGGTCTATGACATTGTCTTCGTAGTGGCGGGTTTCGCCGCCGGTATGGGGGGTCACCAGCACGTTCGGCAGGTCCCACAGGGGCGAGGATCTGGGCAGTGGTTCCTCGACGGTGACGTCGATGCCGGCCGCGGCGATGCCGTCGTTTTGCAGGCAGGCGATCAGGGCGGTCTCGTCCACCACGCGGCCGCGGGCGCAATTGACCAGGTGGGCGGAGGGTTTCATCAGGCGCAGCGCGTTGGTGTCGATGAGGTTTTCGGTTTGTGGCGTCAGCGGGCAGGTCAGCGCGACGACATCGGCTCGCGGCAGGAGTGCGTGCAGGTGTTCGATGCCGTGCACCTCGTCGGTGCCGTTGTTGCCGGCGGTGGGGTCGCGGCGCAGGCCGATCACGTGCATATCGAAGGCTTTCGCGAGCCGGGCCACGCGTCCGCCGATACGGCCGAGGCCGACGATGAGCAGGGTTTTGCCGCCAAGTTCGTCCTCGCGGCGGGTCAGGTCGCCGAGCATGCCGCGCCAGAATTTCCGGTGCTGGTTGTCGCGCGCTTCCGGCAGGCGGCGGGCCAGCGCGAGGATGAGGGCGAAGGCGTGTTCGGACACCGCGCTGGCATTGGCGCCCTGGGCGCTGGCCAGGCGGATGGCGGCGGCGGCAAGCGCGTCGCGGTCGTACTGGTCGACCCCGGCGCTGATCGACTGGATGAAGCGCAGCTTGCCGGCGAGCGGCACGAGGTCGTTGCGCCAAAGTCCCGAGATCAGCAACACGTCGGCCCCACCGATGCGTGATTCGAGTTCGTCGCGGGTGCGGACTTCGAAGCTTTTCAGGCCGGTGTTCCGCTTCTCGAACTGCATTTGGAACTGGTAGGCAACATGGGCGAAGCAGATCGTGATGTTGTCTCTGGTCGGAAACATGCGGTCCCCCTGGCTGCGGTCCTACCAGGGTCAAGGAACCCGCCGATGGCGTCAAGGCGGCGGCTTTTTCCGGGACGCTTGATCTGTTTGGCGGATTTGCCTATGGATCATCGACCTGTCGAGAGATTCCGTGTTTCCGACCGGACTTCCAGGTGACAAGACCCTGGTTTGGATAAACCCCGTTTTTTTGGTTTCCTTGCCCATGAATGTTTCTGCCGACCTGCCGATCGCGCCGGCGGGCGATTCGATTTTACCGGTCGCCGATGCCGTCGTGTGGTACCACCGCGCCTTCTGCCGCATAGCCCTGCCGGTCCGCGCGCCGGTCAAGGGGGCCTGGCAGCGCGAGGCTGCGGGCGTCGTGGTGACCATGGAGGCCGGCGAAGGCGCAGCCCTGCCGACCGGCAAGTTCGCGCGGCTGTTGCTGATGCATCTGTTCGACATCGCGGTGCGCACCGGCAGTGCGGTGATCGAGATCGGTGACGATCCGGTCGCCTTCGCCGAGCGCATCGGGGCCGACACCGGCGCGGTGAAGCTGCGCGAGTTGCAGGACCAGATGGTCCGCCTGCTGGCCGCGCACATCGCGGTCGGGTGGGATGGCGGCCCGGTGCTGAGCGTGTTCGACGGGCGCGGGCGGCCACGGGTCGCGGCGCCGGCGTGGCGGTCCAGCGTCCGTCTCAGCACGCGTTTTCTGGCCGGGTTGGTGGAGAACGCGGTGGCGCTGGACCGGGGCGTGCTGCGGGCACTGGCCGAATCGACGCTGGCGCTCGACCTCTATGCCTGGCTGGCGAGCGCGGACTCGGCGAGTGTCGTGGTTTGGGACGATCTGCGGGCGCGGTTCGGCAATGCCGTGCAGACCCCGGCCGAGTTCCGTGCCAGCTTCGAGCCGGCGCTGATACAGGTCCAGCAGACCTGGCCGCATTTCATCTCGGTGATGCGCGACGACGCGGTGGAATTTCGTCTGGCGGCCGCGCCGGCGCCGGTCGTGGAGGTGCCCGTCCCGGCCGGGCCGGAACCGCTGGAGGTGGTCGAGGACCAGGCTTCCCTGCTGGCCGAGCTTGAGTCCGAACTGGCGTATCAGGCGGAGCCCGCGCCGGAACCCGAACCCGTTGCCGTGTCGGAACCGGCGCCGGAACCGGCGCCGGAACCGGTGGAGCGGCCGCGGCAGGCCTCGCGCCAGACCGTCAGCCTGAAGTCGCATCTGACCGGGCTGCCGCAGGTGGTGTGGCTGCAACGCGCCAACGGGCGTGACAATGTCGTCATCGAGATCACGCCGGGCGGGCGCTACGATCCGGAAACCAGCACCGTCATCGTGCTGGAGCCGGTGGCGTTGCAGGTCGCCGGCGGGCTTTACACGCGCGATTTCGAGCGGGTGGCGGCCTGGGCCGCGGCCAACCGCGACCTGATCGACGATTGGTGGGACTCAAGCATCGACGATTTCGAGGAAGTGGCCGCCCGGGTGAAGAAAGTGCCGGCGCCGGCCTGGCGCTGACGGGGATCAGCCCAGCAGCAGCGTGAGCAGCCCCTTCAGCAAGGCGTGCGGGGTGGGCGGGCAACCCGGGATGGTGAGCGCTACGGGCAGCACGGCGGAAACCGGGCCGACGCAGGCGTAGCTGTTGGCGAACAGCCCACCGCTCACCGCGCAGTCGCCCACCGCGATGACAAACTTCGGCGCCGGTATGGCGGTGTAGGTGCGTTCCAGCGCGGTGCGCATGTTTTTCGTCACCGGACCGGTGACCAGCAGCACGTCGGCGTGGCGCGGCGAGGCGACGAAACGCAGGCCGTAGTGTTCCAGATCGTAGACCGCGTTCTGCAGCGCGTTGATCTCCAGTTCGCAACCGTTGCAGGAGCCGGCATCGACTTCGCGGATGGCCAGGCTGCGGCCGAGGCGGCGGCGTGCGGCGACGTCGATGCGCGCGGCCAGCGCCGCCAGTTCGGCATCGTCTGGTTGCGGCGAGGCGTCGGTGACGGGGCGGCGCAGCAGGCCTTCGAGCAGGAT
Source organism: Acetobacteraceae bacterium (assembly GCA_003164455.1). Taxonomy (GTDB): domain Bacteria; phylum Pseudomonadota; class Alphaproteobacteria; order Acetobacterales; family Acetobacteraceae; genus Rhodovastum. The sequence goes on along the minus strand of PLTJ01000316.1, from coordinate 3,307 downwards.
CTTGCGCATCTCAGAGGTCCTGGCCCGAATAGGAGCAGTTGAAGGATTTGTTGCAGAGCGGGAAGTCGGCGACGATGTTGCCCTCGATCGCGGTTTCCAGCAGCGGCCATTGGAAGCAGGACGGGTCGCGCAGGTGGCAGCGGGCGACGTGCCCGGCGGCGTCGAGTCGCAGCCAGGCCAGCACGTCGCCGCGGAAGGATTCCACCATCGCCATGCCTTCGCCATTGGCCACCGGCGCGACCGGCGCATGGATGGCGCCGGCGGGCAGGCCGGTGAGAATCTGGTCGATCAGGGCAAAACTCTGGTCGGCCTCGTGCAGGCGCACCCAGACGCGGGCGTTGACATCGCCGTCGGTGCGCAAGGCGGTGGTGAAGCGCAACCGGTCGTACGGCGGATAGGGCAGGTCGCGGCGGGCGTCGAAGTCGCGGCCGGAGGCGCGGCCGACGTGGCCGCCGCAGCCGAAGCGGCGCGCCAGCGCGGGGTCGACGAAGCCGGTGCGGACGGTGCGGTCCTGCAGCGAGGCGGTGGTGTCGTAGAGTTCGGCGAGTTGCGGCAGGCGGCGGCGGATTTCCCGCAACAGGCCGCGCAGGGCCGCCTCGCCGTCGGCGTTGAGGTCGACGGCCACACCCCCCGGCACGACGCGGTCCATCATCAGCCGGTGGCCGAAACAGACGGCGGCGGCGCGCAGCACGTGCTCGCGCAGGACGCCGAAATGGGCGTGGATGATGGCGAAGGCGGCGTCGTTGCAGATCGCGCCGATGTCGCCGAGATGGTTAGCCATGCGTTCCAGCTCGGCCATCAGCGCGCGCAACCACACCGCGCGCGGCGGCGGCGTGACGCCGCAGGCGGCTTCGGCGGCGCGGGCGAAGGCGAGCGCGTAGGCGACCGTGGCATCGCCCGAGGCTCGGCCGGCCAGCCGGGCGGCGTGCTCCAGGGTGCTGCCGGCCAGCAGCGATTCCAGCCCCTTGTGCGTGTAGCCCAGCCGCTCTTCCAGGCGCACCACGGTCTCGCCATCGACGGTGAAGCGGAAATGCCCGGGCTCGATGATGCCAGCATGCACGGGTCCGACCGGGATCTCGTGCAGGTCCTCGCCTTCGACCGGCAGGAAATCGTAGCCGGCGGGCGCGGGCTCTCCGGCGATGGCGGCGAGCGGTGAGCCGATGCCCCAGGCCCCGTGGTCGAGCCAGGGGCGCGGATCGGGCAGGCCCACCGGCTGCAGGCCGGAGAGGTCGCGCAGCGCGCGCTCGAGCCGCAGCGCGGGGGGGTGCAGGCGGCCGACGGAAGGGTAGGCGCCGTCCTCGGCGTCGAGGCTGACGACCGCGACGGCGGGCGGCGCGTTATCGTCGGCGAGCGCCATGTGGACGCGTCCGCCATCGGCCCACAGCCCCAGCAGCGTCCAGCCGCCATCGCCCAGCCGGGCCGCGACGGCGAGCCAGCCTTCCGCGTTGACCACCACCCGCGGCCAGGGCGCGTGGTTGGGGACGGCGCTGGTGAGGTCGATGTGGTCGGCGAGTGGTGTCATGGCGCGTCCCTCAGCCCAACATCAGCGCGACGTGCTGAAACCACGCGACCAGCGGCGGCGGCAGATAGATGCCGCCCAGCAGCACCAGGGCGAGATGGGCGAAGATCGGCAAGGTGGAGGCGTGCACGGGGTAGTTGTGCCCGCGCGGGGGGCCGAAGGCGAGCGAGGTCAGGCGTGCCAGCAGGGCGGCGAAAGCGATCAGCAGGCCGGCCACCACGGCGACGGCCAGCACGGGCTGGCGGGCAAAGGTGGAGCTGACCAGCAGAAACTCGCTCATGAACACGCCGAACGGCGGCAGCCCGGCGATGGCGAGCACGCCGGCCACCAGCAGCCAGCCCAGCATCGGATGGGTTTCGGTCAGGCCGCCGATATCGGCGATCTTCTGCGTGCCCTTGGCCTGCGTGATGTGGCCCACGGTGAAGAAGATCGCCGACTTGGTCAGGCTGTGCATGGTCATTTGCAGCAGCCCGGCGAAATTGCCGAGCGGGCCCGCCATGCCGAAGGCGAACACGATGATGCCCATGTGCTCGATCGACGAGTAGGCGAACAGGCGCTTGATGTCGCGCCGCCGGTACAGCATCAGGGCGGCGAAGATCAGCGACAACAGGCCGAGCGCGGTCATCAGCGGTCCCGGCGCCAGGGCGAGGGGATTGGCGGCCAGCAGCATCTTGAAGCGCAGCAGGGCATACAACGCCACGTTCAGCAGCAGGCCGGAGAGCACGGCGGAGATCGGCGTCGGACCCTCGGCATGGGCGTCCGGCAGCCAGGCGTGCAGCGGCACGAGCCCCACCTTGGTGCCATAGCCCAACAGCAGAAAGACGAAGGCGACGTTCAGCAGCGCCGGATCGAAGCCGCGGGCCTGGGTGATCAGCACCGTCCACACCATCGAGCCGGCGCCCTCGCCCACCACCGGCCGGGCGGCGAGGTAGACCAGGATGGTGCCGAACAGCGCCAATGCGATGCCGACGCTGCCGAGAATGAAATACTTCCAGGCCGCCTCGATGGCCGCGGGGGTACGGTAGAGGCCCACCATAACCACGGTGGTGAGCGTGGCCAGCTCCACCGCCACCCACATCAGGCCGATATTGTTGGCCACCAGGGCGAGGTTCATGCCGAACATCATCACCTGGTACATGGCGTGGTAGAACCGCAGGAAGCCGGGCGTGTGCCGCCCACTGTGCAATTCATGGCCCATGTAGCCGGCGCTGAACACCGCGGTGGTGAAACCGACGAAAGTGTTCAGCACGATGAACACCACGTTCAGGTCATCGACCATCAGGTANNTCGCCCGGCGGCGGCCGGTACCAGAACAGCAGCAGGGCGCACAGCAGCGTCAGCAGGCTGGCCAGCACGTTCAGGCGCGACAGCAGCCGATAACCGGACAGCATCGCCAGCAGCACGGCGGCGCCGAGCGGCACCAGCAGCACCGCGGCCAGCGGGTCCAGGCCGGTCATGTGCGGTCTCCCCGGAAGGCGTCGAGCGCCTCCACATCGACCGTGTCGAACCGTTCGCGGATGCGGAACAGGAAGATGCCGA
>PLTJ01000316.1:0-220 GCA_003164455.1 Acetobacteraceae bacterium | reverse complement strand
GCGACACCGGATCGACGCCGGCGGTAACCGGCAGCATCACTTCCATCGACAGCGCGATCAGGGCGATCGCCGCCAGCATGGTCAGGCCGGTGCCGACCACCGTCTCGATCTCGCGGTGGATGCGGAGGCGAAAAACCATGCGGCGCAGCGCCATCGGGATGGCGATGGCCTTGAAGCCCAGCGCGATGCCGGCGGTGATGTAGAGATGCGGCGCGTCGTG
>PLTJ01000130.1:15011-15215 GCA_003164455.1 Acetobacteraceae bacterium | reverse complement strand
CGCGCTCGGCCGACCTGGTGGTGGTCGCGCCGGCCACGGCGGACCTGATGGCCAAGGCCGCGAACGGCCTCGCCGGCGACCTCGCCGCCACCACCCTGCTGGCCACCGACAAGCCGGTGCTGGTGGCGCCGGCGATGAACGTGCGCATGTGGCAGCACGCGGCGACGGTGGCCAACATGGCGACCCTTCGCGCCCGCGGCGTGC
>PLTJ01000130.1:0-14948 GCA_003164455.1 Acetobacteraceae bacterium | reverse complement strand
CTACATCGCCAACCGCAGCAGCGGCCGCCAGGGTCATGCGATTGCCGCGGCGCTGGCAGCCCTTGGCGCCCGGGTGAGCCTGGTCAGCGGTCCGGTATCGATCCCCGATCCCGCCGGCGTGGCGATGCAGCGGGTCGAGACGGCGGATGAGATGCTGGCGGCCTGCCAGGCGGCGCTGCCGGCCGACGCCGCCGTGTTTGCTGCCGCCGTTGCCGACTGGCGGGTGGCGCACGCCGCCGAGCGGAAGCTGAAGAAGAAGCCGGGCGCCGCCGCTCCCGAGCTTGCCCTGGTCGCCAACCCCGACATCCTCGCCACCATCGCCGCCCCCGGCCCGCGGCGGCCGCGCCTGGTGGTGGGGTTCGCCGCGGAAACGCACGACATGCTGCTGCACGCCGACGACAAGCGGCGGCGCAAGAACGCCGACTGGATCGTCGCCAACGACGTCCGCCCTGACACCGGCATCATGGGCGGCACCGAGAACGAAGTGCATCTGGTTACCGTAGCCGGCGTGGAGGACTGGCCACGCCTGGGCAAAGACGAGGTCGCGCACCGCCTCGCCGCCCGCATCGCCGCCGCGCTGGCGTAGCCCTACCGGATCGTCCTCAGAGCGGCCGGCAGGGCAGCGCACAGGGTCGCCACGGTCCCGTGCAGGCGGCGGCGCCAGTTCGGGCGTTCGCGGTCGGTCCCGGGCAGATTCACCGCCACCGTCTCGCCGGCAAGGTCATCGGCCTGCGCCAGGACCAGCCGGCAGGGCGTGCGCGCCAGCAGGGCAAGCACCGCCGCCGGCAAGTCGTTTCCGGGCACGATCCCCTCGGCCTTCAGCAAGGCCAGCAATTCGGCCTTCTCGGCCGCGCGCGCCGCCCGTTCCGCCGCCGTGGCGGCGCTATCCAGCAGCCCGAGCGCCGCGCGCTCGTCGATATCGGTCCCCTGCCACCACCCGGCCACGGTGGCGATATCGTGGGTGGCCGCACAGGTGACGGCGTTGCGCGGATAGCTGGCAGGCCCGCACAGACGCTCGCCGTCATGGGCGAAACGTAGCACCTGGTAGGACAGCACGTCGCGTTCCGCCAGGGCCGCGCGGATGCCGTCCGGCACCGTGCCCAGGTCCTCGCCGACCACTAGGCAGTCCGCGCGCACGCTCTCCAGCGCCACCTGCCCGAGCAGGTCGTCGAGCGGATAGGCGAGGTAGGTGCCATCCCGCCCACGTGCCCCGTCCGGCACCAGGAACAGCCGCGCCAGGCCCATGACGTGGTCGATGCGCAGCGCGCCGGCATGGCGCATGTTGGCCGCCAGTAGCGCGGCGAACGGCGCGTAGCCCGCCGCAAGCATGGCGCGCGGGTCCGGCGGCGGCAGGCCCCAGATCTGTCCGTCCGGACCGAGCGGATCGGGCGGGGCGCCGACGGACACCCCATGCATGAGCAAGCCCCCCGCCGCCCACGCCTCCGCCCCGTCCGGCGCCGCGCCCACGGCGAGGTCGCGGTACAGGCCGATCTCCATCCCGCCCGCGGCGGCGGCCAACTGCTGGTCGGCAACCCATTGCAGAAAAAAGGCAAACCGCACGCGCTCGGGCGCCGCCGCCGCGCCGACCGCCGGGTTTGCCGGATCGCGCAGATCAGCGGGCCAGGTGCGCCAGTCGGCCGTTGCCTGGGTCTCGGCAATCGCCTGAAAGCGGGCAAAACCGAGCAGCGCCTCGCCGCCCTCGACGACAAAACGGTCGAAATCCGGCCCGGGCCGGAACGCCGTGAACGCCGCCTCCAGGACGAAGCGCTTGGCCTTCCACACCGCCGGATAGTCGACCAGTTGGGTGGGCGCGAGGGCTTCGAATACGGGGGCCATATGCGCCAGCGCGGACCGCACGCCGGGCGCCTCCAGCGGCAACGGCGGTGCCATCACGTCGATGATGAGCGGATCGAGGAAGCGCCGGTCGGACGGGTGATAAGGGCTGGCGCGGTTGCGGTCCTGGGGGAACAGGGCATGCAGCGGATTGAGCCCGATCGCTCCCGCCCCCATCCCGCCCGCGACCCGGACCAGCTCCGCCAGATCGGTCAGATCGCCGATGCCCTGGTCGCCGCAGGCGCGCCGCAGCGTGTAGAGCTGCGCGGCGATACCCCAGGCGCGGCCCCCGGCGCGCAGCCGCGCCGGCAGATGGCAGCGCGGCGGCGCCACGGTCAGGGGACAGGCGGCCTCCGTACCCTCGACCCGCAACCGATACCGGCCGGCCGGCAGCGCCGGCAGGGCGATGCGCCGCGTGTGCAGGATGCGCCCGTCCGGCGCCGCGATCGGCTCCGGGACTCCTTGCCCCGCCGCGACATCGAAATCGGTGTGTGTTGCATCGTCGTGTTCGATCACCAGACGCAGCGCGCCATCGCGCAGGGTGCAACCCAGCCGCAGGACCCCGCCTTCGCCCGCCCGCACCACCAGCGCCGGCGGCAACGGCCGGTCCGCCGCGTCGGACAACTGGGCCAGGCTGGCGGCGGCCTCCGCCGGCGTGTCGGCCGGCAGATGCATCGCCCGCAGCAGCGCCCGGCGGGTGTCCTCGCTCGCCACCTGGTGGCGTCCCTCGATGTCCCACCATCCTGCCGCGATGCCCGCTGCCGCCGCCAGCCGCCCGAGCGCCTTGCTCGCATCGGCGCGGCCACGCCGCGGTGCGGGCACCTCGCGCAGCACCACCACGGCGCGCGGGGCGACGGACAGCTTGCCGGCGACAATCGCCTCCGGGGTCGCCGGCGCCGCGCTGTCGGCCAGCAATCGCCAGGCCCAACCGAATCGGGCCACGGGCAGGCTCACCGCCACCGGCGTCGCCCCGCCATGCAGCACCACCAGCACGCGGTCCGCCGCCTCCGCCGCGCTGGCCGACGCATACAGCGCCGCCACCAGGGTGCGGCACTGCGGATCCCCCCAGCTCACCGCGCGCCCGTCGGCGCCGTACCAGGCCACGTCCGGCACCAGGCTGTCGTCCACCGGCGCCCCGGTGAGCGCCAGCGAACCGCGCAGCGCCGGGCAGTCACGCCGGGCGCGCACCAGCCGGGTGGTGAAGATGAGCAGGTCGCCGTCCAGCGCCTCCCAATCGAACCAGGACAGCGCGTTGTCCTGGGCATAGGCATTGTTGTTGCCGTGCTGCGTCCGCCCGGCCTCGTCGCCCATCGACAGCATCGGCGTGCCGCGCGAGAGCAGCAGCGTGGCCAGCAGCGCCCGGACGTCCCGGCTCCGCGCCGCGAGCACCGCGGGATCGTCGGTTTTTCCCTCGATGCCGTTGTTCCAGGACAGATTGTTGTCGGTGCCGTCGCGGTTGGCCTCGCCGTTCGCCGCGTTTCCCTTGGTCGTGTAGGCAACCAGGTCGGCGAGGGTGAAGCCGTCGTGCGCGGTGATGAAATTGACGCTGCGCGACACCGGGCGCGGGGAGGCGAAAATATCGGCACTGCCCGCCAACCTTGTCGCCAACTCGCCCAGCACGCCGGGCTCGCCGCGCCAGAACCGGCGCACCGAATCGCGGAAACGGTCGTTCCACTCGCCCCAGCCCGCCGGAAAGGCGCCGAGGCGATAGCCGCCGGGTCCGGGATCCCAGGGTTCGGCGACGATCGCGCGTCCCACCAGCGCCGGGTCCTGCGCTATCGCCGCGAGCAGCGGCGCGGCGGGATCGAACCCGTCGGCGCGCCGGCCCAGCGTGGTGGCCAGGTCCAGGCGGAACCCGTCCACCCCCGCCCGCAACGCCCAGGTCCGCAACGCCACCATGGCCAGGCGCAGCATCGGCGGCCGATCGAGAGCCAGGGTGTTGCCGCAGCCCGTATCGTCGATGTCGCGGCCGGGGTCGTCCGGCACGAGACGATAGTAGCCGGCATTGTCGAGGCCGCGCAGCGACACCGTCGGTCCCAGCCGGTCGCCTTCGCCGCTGTGGTTGAGCACCACATCCAGCAGCACGGCGATCTTTTGCGCCTGTAGCGCCGCCACCGCCGCCCGCACTTCCGGCCAACCGCCGGGCGCCAGACGCGGGTCCGGCGCACACAGCGCCACCGGGTTGTAGCCCCAGTAATTGGTCAGTCCGAGCGGGGACAGATGGCGCTCGTCGATCCAGGCGGCGCAGGGCATCAACTCGACGGCGGTGACGCCCAACGCCCGCAGATGGGCGATCGCCGCCGGATGGGCCAGGCCCGCGAAGGTGCCGCGCAAGGCCGGCGGGATGGCGGGATGGCGCATGGTGAAGCCGCGTACGTGCAATTCGTAGATGACCTGGCGGTCCCAGTCGAAGGGCGGCGGCGCCGGCGCCGGGTCGGCAGGCGACAGCACGATGCCCTTGGGCATGGCAGAGGCACTGTCGGCCGGGTCCGGCGCAGACGCATCGGGCGGGTCGAACAGCGCCGGCGAAAGCCGGAACGGCCGGTCGATCGCCGCCGCGAACGGGTCGAGCAGCAGCTTCGCCGGATTGAACCGATGCCCCTCGGCGGGCCGCCACGGGCCATGGGCGCGCAGCCCATAGCGCGCGCCGGGCATCACCCCCGGAATGTGCCCATGGAACACCGGTCCGGTGCGTCCGGGCAACCGCAGCCGGGCAAGCTCGGCCTCGCCAGCGTCATCGAACAGACAGACCTCGATCGCCGTCGCATGGGCGGAGGCGACGGCCACGTTCACACCTCCGTCCACCGCCACCACCCCCAGCCATTCGGGCCGGCCGGAGCCGATCACGAGGCGCGATCCGCCAGCACCTCGCGAAACAGGGCGGCATACCGCGCCGCGGGCCGCTTCCAGGAGACGTCGGTGCGCATCCCATTGCGCTGTAACCGGCGCCACAACGCGCGGTCGTGCCACAGCGAAGCGGTGCGCAGCAGCGCTGATTCCAGCATGTCGCGTGACGGCGGGGCGAACATCACGCCGCTGCCGGAGCCCGCCGCCATCGCCATTTCGTTGGCATCCACCACCGTGTCGATCAGCCCGCCGACCCGCGCCACAACGGGCAGCGCGCCGTAGCGCAAGGCACAGAGTTGGGTCAGCCCGCAGGGCTCGAAGCGCGAGGGCACCAACAGTGCATCCGCCCCGGCCTGCACCAGATGGGCGAGCGCTTCGTCATAGCCGATCAGGCAGCCGACCCGGCCGGGATGGGCCAGCGCGGCCGCCGCAAAGCCGGCTTGCAGACCCGGTTCGCCGGTACCGAGCACGGCCAGTTGCGCGCCGGTACCGAGCAGCACGGGCAGCGCCTCCAGCAGCAGGTCGAGCCCCTTTTGCCAGGTCAGCCGGCTGACCACGCCGTAGAGCAGCACGCCGGGCTGGGCATCGAGGCCAAGCCGCGCCTGCAACGCCGCCTTGGCCGCCACCCGCCCGGCCGGGCGGCCCACGCTGTAGTGGGCCGGCAACAGGGCATCCGTTGCCGGGTTCCAGACAGTGGTGTCGATCCCGTTCAGAATGCCGAACAGCCGGTCGCCGCGCTGGCGCAGCAGCCCGTCCAGCCCCATGCCGCCCTCCGGGGTGCGGATCTCGGCGGCGTAGCTGGGCGACACCGTGGTGACCGCATTGGCGAGGGCGATGCCGGCCTTCAGGTAACCGACGCCGCCACCGTACTCGACCCCGCCGATGCCCCAGGCCACCGGTGGCAAACCGAGGGTGCCGAACACCGCTGCGGGAAACCACCCCTGAAAGGCGAGGTTGTGAATGGTCATGACGGTGGGCGGCCCACCCTCGTAACGCAGATAGGCGGGCAGCAGCCCGGTCTGCCACTCGTGGGCGTGCACCACATCCGGCACGAAGGCGCCGGCGCGCCCGCACGCCACCTCGGCCCCGGCGCGCGCCAGGGCCGCGAATCGCCAAGCGTTGTCGGGCCAGTCCTGGCCGCTCGGGTCCTGGTACGGCCCGCCCGGCCGCAGGTACAGGTGCGGCGCGTCGAGCACGATCACGTCGCGCTCGGCCGCCCGGCCCTGCAGCAGGCGTGCCGGCCCGCCGAAAAGCTCGGCGAAATGAAGCACCTCCGACGCCCCCTCCAGCGCCGCCAGCACGGGCTGATAGCCCGGCACCAGGGTGCAGACCCGCACCGCTTCCTCGGCCAGCGCCGGCGGCAGCGCGCCGACCACGTCGGCGAGACCGCCGGTCTTGACCAGGGGGTACAGTTCCGACGCAACCGACAGGACGGTGATCGGGGTCACGCGCGCAGGCCGTCGATCATCGGCTGGGTGATCAGGCAGATGCCCTTCTCGGTGCGCCGGAACGCCCGCGCATCGGCCTCCGGGTCCTCGCCCACCACCAAACCCGGCGGAATCCGCACGCCATGATCCACGATCACNNTCGAGTTCTGGGTCCTCGCCGACGATCAGACCGTCGGGGATTATGACGCCGGAGTCGATCACCGCTTTTGTCAGACGAGCGCCCTGGCCGATCCGCGAATAGGGCAGCGCGACCGTCTCGTGGACGATCGCATAGGAATGCGCCCACACGCCGGTGAATAGGAGCGACCGCGAAATCGCGGCGCCGGAAACGACGCAGCCGCCCGAGACCAGCGAGGAAGTGGCGACGCCGCGCCGACCGTCGACGTCATGCACGAATTTGGCCGGCGGGGTGATCTCGCTGAAGGTCCAGATCGGCCAGTTCCTGTCGAACAGGTCGAGCGCCGGCACCACCGCCGTGAGGTCGATATTGGCTTCCCAGTACGCATCCACCGTTCCGACATCGCGCCAGTAGGCCTCGGATTCCATGCCCGACCGCACGCAGGAGTGGGAGAACCGGTGTGCGAATGCCCGCCCATGGCGCACCAGGTAGGGAATGACGTCCTTGCCGAAGTCCCGGCTGGAGCCCTTGTCCTGCGCGTCACGCCTGAGCTGGTCGATCAGGAAACGGGTGCCGAAAACATAGATGCCCATGCTGGCCAGGGCGAGCGCGGGGTTGCCCGGAATCGGCGGCGGATTGGCCGGCTTCTCGATGAAGTCGGTGATGCGGTCGGTGGCGTCGACATGCATCACGCCAAAGCCTTTGGCCTGGGCGCGCGGCACCTCGATGCAGCCCACCGTCACGTCGGCCGACTGCTCGACGTGCTGTTGCAACATCAACTCGTAGTCCATCTTGTAGATGTGATCGCCGGCGAGCACGACGATGTATTCGGTGTTGAGGGGCTCGATGATGTCGATGTTCTGGTAGACCGCGTCCGCCGTGCCGGCATACCAGTTCTCATCGCCCATGCGCTGGCTGGCGGGCAGGATGTCGAAGCTCTCGTTGCGCTCGGGGCGGAAAAAGTCCCAGCCGCGCTGCATGTGGCGGATCAGGCTGTGCGCCTTGTACTGGGTGGCGACCCCGATCCGGCGGATGCCCGAGTTCACCGCATTCGACAGGGCGAAGTCGATGATGCGCGACTTGCCGCCGAAATACACCGCCGGCTTGGCCCGCCGGTCCGTGAGTTCCTGCAGCCGGCTGCCACGCCCGCCGGCCAGCACATAGGCCATGGCCGAGCGCGCCATCGGGGTGCTGGCTGCCGTCCGTCGGCCTCGTTCGTTCATGGATTCTTCCTCCCTCGCGTCGGGCTCATGCCGGGTTCGCCACCGCTGTCAGCCACACGGCGGCGAGTGGCGGCAGAACAAACACCGCCGAGACGGGCTGCCCATGCGCGCCCACCGCCTCCGCCGTGACCGATCCGCCGTTGCCCATGCCCGACCCGCCATAGATCGTCGCGTCGGTGTTCAGAATCTCCACCCAGCGGCTGCCATGCGGCAGGCCGATACGGTAGTTCGTGCGCGGCACCGGGGTGAAGTTGACGATGCAGACCACCGGATCGGCGCCCGGCGCCAGCCGCAGCCAGGCGAACACGGATTGCGCGGCATCGTCGACCACCAGCCAGCGGAACCCGTCCGGTTCGCAATCATGTGCATGCAGGGCTGGCAGATCCCGGTACAGCCGGTTGAGATCGCCGACCAGCAACTGCACGCCACGGTGCCGGTCCTGGTCCAGCAGGTACCAGTCCAGCGCGCCGGCGGAATCCCACTCCTGCTCCTGGCCGAACTCCTGGCCCATGAACAGCAGCTTCTTGCCGGGGTAGGCCCACATCAGGCCGTAATACGCCCGCAGGTTGGCGAAACGCTGCCAGTCATCGCCCGGCATCCGGCCAAGAATGGACCGCTTCCCGTGCACGACTTCATCATGCGACAGCGGCAGGACAAAATTCTCGGCATGGGCATAGAGCAGGCCGAAGGTGATGCGATCGTGGTGCCAGGCGCGGTGCACCGGCTCGTGACTCATGTATTCGAGCGTATCGTGCATCCAACCCATGTTCCACTTCAGCCCGAAGCCGAGGCCGCCGGCATGCGGCGGCAGCGTCACCCCGGCCCAGGCGGTGGACTCCTCGGCCACCGTGAACACGCCAGGGTGTTCGACATAGACCGTTTCGTTCATGCGCTGGAGAAATTTCACCGCGTCGCGGTTGTCGTTCGACCCGTCCGGGTTGGGCAGCCACTCGCCGGGCTGGCGCGAGTAGTCGAGGTAGAGCATGGACGCCACCGCATCGACGCGCAGCGCGTCGATATGGAAGCGCTCGGCCCAGTAGAGCGCGCTGGCGATCAGGTAGGCGCTGACCTCAAGCCGTCCGTAGTCGTAAACGGCGGTGCCCCAGTCCAGGTGCATGCCGCGCCGCGGATCGGCGCACTCATAAAGCGGGGTGCCGTCGAAGTGGCCCAGCCCGTGCGCATCGGTGGGAAAGTGCGCCGGCACCCAGTCCAGGATTACTCCCAGCCCGGCGGCGTGGGCGCGGTCCATGAAACGGGCGAAGCCGGCGGGCGGCCCGAAGCGGGCGGTCGGCGCGAACAGGCCGACGGGCTGGTAGCCCCAGGACGCGTCGAGCGGGTGCTCGGTGATCGGCAGCAGCTCCAGATGCGTGAAGCCAAGGCCGGCGGCATAGGGCACCAACGTGTCCGCCAGGGCGTCCCAGTCCAGGAAACCACCGTTCGGACCGTGCCGCCACGACCCGACGTGCACCTCGTAGGCCGCGATCGGCGCGCGCCGCACATCCAGCCCGGTGCGCGCCTGCATCCAGGGCGCATCGGTCCAGGTGAATCCGTCGGTGCGCGCCACCACCGAAGCGGTGGCGGGACGAAGCTCGGCAGCGAAACCATAGGGATCGGCCTTCAGCGGCTGGTCCACCCCGTCGGGTCCGCGGATGCGATACTTGTAGGCCACGCCCTCGCCCAGCCCGGGCAGGAAGATCTCCCACAACCCGCTGTCGATACGCTTACGCATCGGATGCCGGCGGCCGTCCCAGAAATTGAAGTCGCCGACCACCGACACCGCCTGGGCGTTCGGCGCCCAGACCGCGAAATGCACGCCGTCCACACCTTGGTGGTGCAAGACGTGCGCCCCCAGCCGCTGGTACAGGCGGCGATGCGTGCCCTCGACCAGCAGATAGTCATCGAGCGGCCCGAGCACGGGGGCGAAGGCGTACGGATCCATTTCCTCCCAGGTCGCCTGCGCGTTGACCGCGCGTAGAACGTAGCCGGGCGCGGGCGGATCGCCGGACAACTTGGCCTCGAAAAATCCGGCCGGGTCGCGCCGCCGCAGCGCCACCGGACCCGCTCCAGTCAGCAGTTCCGCCCGTTCCGCCCCCGGCAGCAGGGCCCGCAGCACGAAGCCCGCGCGGGTACGGTGTGGTCCCAGCACGGCGAACGGATCGCCGTGCCGGGCTCCCAGCAGCGCCGCGATATCGTCCTTGGTCGTGCGTCGGGTTGCCATGCTGTCAGCTCACTCAGGGTGCCGGCACAGGAATGTGCCAGATGTCCTCGGCATATTCGCGGATCGCCCGATCGGACGAGAACCAGCCCATGCGGGCGATGTTCAGCGCGGCCATCCGCCACCAGGCATCGCGGTCGCGCCACAGGGCACGGACAGAAGTCTGAGTTTGGCAGTACGAATCGAAATCGGCACAGACCATGAAATGGTCATGCTGGCGCAGCCCGGCGACAAGCTGACGATAACGGTCACGGTCGTCGGGCGAGAACAGGCCCGATTCCATCTGCGCCAGCACCTCGCCCAGCTGCGGCGAGGCGGCGATCGCCGGTCTGCCGGAGGGGTCCTCGCGGCGCCGCGCCGCCACTTCCTCCGCGGTCAGGCCGAAAATGAAAATGTTGTCGGCGCCGACGCGCTCGCGGATCTCGACATTGGCGCCATCCAGCGTGGCGATGGTCAATGCTCCGTTCAGCGCCAGTTTCATGTTGCCGGTGCCGGATGCTTCCATGCCGGCGGTGGAAATCTGCTCGGAAATATCGGCTGCCGGAATGATCGTCTCAGCCAGGCTGACGCCGTAATTGGGCAGAAACACCACCTTGAGCCGGTCGCCCACCGTGGGGTCGTTGTTGACCACCCGCGCCACGTCATGCGCCAGCTTGATGATGAGCTTGGCGTTGTGGTAGCTCGCCGCCGCCTTGCCGGCCAGGATCTTCACCCGCGGCGCCCAGTCCCGCATCGGTTGGGCGCGGATCGAGTTGTACAGCGCGATGGCGTCGAGGATGTTGAGGAGCTGGCGCTTGTACTCGTGGATGCGCTTGATGTGCACGTCGAAGATCGCCTCGGGATCGATCCGCAGTTCCAGCCGGTCGTGGATCAGCGCCGCCAGTGCCTGCTTGTTGGTGCGGCGCACCGCCGCGAGTTCCTGGCGGAAGGCGGCATCGTCGGCCAGCCCCTCGACCCGTTCCAGCGCTTCGGTATGGTCGAGCACCTCCGGCCCGACGGCACGCACCAGCAGCCTGGTCAGCCCGGGATTGGCCTGATACAGCCAGCGGCGGAAGGTGATGCCGTTGGTCTTGTTGACAATGCGGCCCGGCAGCATCTCATCCAGGTCGTTGAACACCGTCTGGCGCAACAGGTTGGTGTGCAGCGCCGACACGCCGTTCACCTTGTGCGAACCGACGAAGGCCAGGTGTCCCATGCGGACGCGGCGTTCGTGGTGCTCCTCGATCAGCGACACCCGCGCCAGCAGCCCCTCATCGCCCGGACGAAGCTGGCGCGCGCGGCCGAGGTGCAGGGCGTTGATCAGGTAGATGATCTGCATGTGGCGCGGCAGCATCCGCTCCATCAGCCCGACCGGCCAGCTTTCCAACGCCTCGGGCAGCAGCGTGTGGTTGGTATAGGAAAACGTGGCCTGGGTCATGCCCCACGCCTCGTCCCAGGGCACGTCATGCAGATCGACCAGGATACGCATCAGCTCGGCGACGCCGATGGCCGGATGCGTATCGTTGAGCTGGATCGCCACCTTGTCGGCCAGGGTGCGGATGACGCCGCCGGACTGGAGGTGGCGTCGCACCAGATCCTGCAGTGAGGCCGAGGTGAAGAAATACTCCTGGCGCAGACGCAATTCCTGCCCCGCCGGCGTTTCGTCACTCGGGTACAGTACCTGGGTGATCACCTCGGCGCGGATCTGCTCGCTCAGCGCGCCGGTGTAGTCGCCGACATTGAACGCATCCAGGCGCAGCGGGTCGGCCGGCTGCGCCGACCACAGGCGGAGTGTGTTCACCCGCCGCCCGCGCCAACCCACGACCGGCGTGTCGTAGGCGACGGCCTCGACCTTCTCGGTGGGGTGCCAGACCTGCCGCACCAGACGCCCCGACACCGGCACCGCCTCGACCGTGCCACCAAAGCCGATGTCGTACACCACCTCCGGGCGGCGGAACTCCCAGGGATTGCCCCCCGACAGCCAATCTTCCGGGTATTCGTGCTGCCAGCCATTGACGATGACCTGGCGGAACAAGCCGTGGTCATAGCGGATACCGTAGCCATGCGCGGGAACATCCAGCGTGGCCATGCTCTCCATATAGCAGGCCGCCAGCCGGCCGAGCCCGCCATTGCCCAGAGCGGCATCCGGCTCCACCCGGCGCAGCCGTTCGAGATCGATGTCCAGTCCCGCCAGCGCCTCGCGCACCTGTTCGGTCAGCCCCAGGCTGTCCAGGTTATCGAGCAGCAGACGCCCGATCAGGAACTCCAGCGACAGGTAGTAGACCCGCCGCTCATCCTGCCGGTACGCCCGCTCGACGCTGGCCACCCAGCCGTCCACCACGCGGTCGCGCACGGCCAGGGCGGTCGCCATGAACCAGTCGTTCGCGGTCGCCGTCACCCGGCGCTTGCCCACTTGGTAGGTCAATTTGTGCAGGATCGCGGCGCGCATCTCCGCCACCCCATCGGGCGCGGCGGACGCAGCGGAAACGCTATCAGGATGGTCATTCATGCTGCGCGGTCCGTTCGATCGCACGAGGAAAGAAACCAACGGATCGTATCATCGCGCACTTGTTGCGAGGGCGCGAGGCCCACGTCAACGATCCGCTCGCGGCGACAACACGTTTTCTCGCGTTGGTATTGGTGCACGCCCGGCCTTGCCGGGCTACTCTGGCGCCGCCTCAGCCCCGGAGCTCCCATGCCCACCGACACCACGCCGACCATGGAAATCACAATCCTCGACGCGCGCCTGCGCGCCTGGGGCCTGCCCCGCTACCAGAGCGACGGGGCCGCCGCGATCGACCTGCATGCCTGTCTGGACGCCCCCGCCGTGTTGGCGCCGGGCGCCGCGCCGCTGCTGATTTCCGCCGGCTTTGCCGTGCATATTGCCGACCCTGCCATCGCCGCGCTGGTGCTGCCCCGCTCCGGGCTGGGCCACCGCCGCGGGCTGGTGCTGGGCAACTTGGTCGGGCTGATCGACCCCGACTACACCGGGCCGATCCTGGTCAGCGCCTGGAACCGCAGTCCGCCCGGCAGCGAGCCGATCGTCCTCAACGCCGGCGAGCGGTTCGCGCAGATGCTGTTCGTGCCGATCCTCCGCCCAACCCTGCGGATCGTCGACCACTTCTCGGTCGAAACCGCCCGCGGCCCGGGCGGCTTCGGCTCGACCGGCACGGGTCACCGGCCGGACGCGTCGTCGAACTGACATGACGGCCGGGGTGGCGGGGGCGCGTGGCATAGGCTAACACCCGGATCGTCCTGCCCTCCAGCCCAAGCCCGTGGACGTGCCGATGCCAAGCACCGCCCAGCCGGCCGCGCTTTCCGGCCGGCGCCTGCCGAATATCTGGGACGTCGCCGCGCTGTGCTGCGTGGTCGGCGCGCTGGTGGCCATTGCCAATGCCGCGCGCGGCACGCTGGTGCCATTGAGCGCGCTGGAATCGGCTCAGATCGTCCTCGATCCCTGGCGGCTGCCCGAATACGCGCTGCGCACCACGCTGCGCATGTTCGCCGCCCTGTTCGCCTCGCTGCTGTTCACCTTCACCTACGCGCCCCTGGCCGCCAAGAGCCGCCGCGCCGGACTGATCATGATTCCGGTGCTGGACATTTTGCAGTCGGTGCCAATCCTGGGCTTCCTGTCGTTCACCGTGGTCTTTTTCATGAGCCTGTTCCCCGGCCGCGTGGCGGGGCTGGAGCTGGCGGCGATCTTCGCCATCTTCACCAGCCAGGCCTGGAACATGGCGTTCAGCTTCTACCAGTCGCTGACCACGCTGCCGTCGGACCTGGACGAAGCCACCCGGCTGTTCCGCCTGACCTCCTGGCAACGTTTCTGGCGGCTGGAAGTACCGTTCGCCATGCCGGGGCTGGTGTGGAACACCATGCTGTCGATGTCGGGGGGCTGGTTCTTCGTGGTGGCCTCCGAGGCGATCACGCTGGGCGACAACAACTGGCAGCTTCCGGGCATCGGCTCCTATGTGGCCGCTGCGCTGGAGAAAAAGGACCTCGTCGCCGTGTTCTGGGCGATCGGCGCCATGTTGGTGGTGATCCTCGCCTACGACCAGTTGCTGTTCCGCCCGCTGGTCGCGTGGTCGTCGCGGTTCCGCTTCGAGACCACCGCCTCGGCCACCGCCGAGGACCCCTGGGTGCTGGCGCTGCTGCGGCGCACCCACGTGCTGCGCATCGCCGGCGAAGCGGTGGAGCGCGCCTCCGGCTGGCTGACCGGCCTGCGCCTCGGCCGGCCGGCCGGCGTGACCCGCCGCCATGGCGCCTCGTCGCGCCTGGGCGATGTCGCCTTCATGGTGGTGGTCGCCGTGGGTGTGGCCTGGGTGCTGTGGCAGGTGGTGGACTACGTCGGCGCCACGCTGTCGTGGGCGGACCTCGGGCAGGTGGCTCTGCTCGGCACGATCACCCTCACGCGGGTGATGGTGCTGATGGCGCTGGCCGCGCTGGTATGGGTGCCCATCGGGGTGTGGCTCGGGCTGCGCCCGGCCTGGGCGGAGCGGGCGCAGCCGGTGGCGCAGTTCCTCGCCGCCTTTCCGGCTAACCTGATGTTCCCGGTCTTCGTCGTGGTGATCGTGCGGTTTCACCTCAACGTGGACGTGTTCCTGACCCCGCTGATGGTGCTGGGCACGCAATGGTACATCCTGTTCAATGTCATTGCCGGTGCCGCCGCCTTTCCCGGCGATCTCAGGGAAGCGGCGGAGAATTTCCACGTCGACGGCCTGCTGTGGTGGCGGCGGGTGATCTTCCCCGGCATCCTGCCCTATTTCGTCACTGGCGCGATCACCGCTTCGGGCGGATCGTGGAACGCCGCCATCGTCGCCGAGGTGGCGTCCTGGGGCGATACCAAGCTGGTGGCGCACGGGCTCGGGGCCTACATCGCGCAGGCCACCGATGCCGGCGACTTCCATAAGATCGTGCTCGGCGTGGTGGTGATGTCGCTGTTCGTCGTCACGGTCAACCGGCTGCTGTGGCGGCCGCTCTATGCCTATGCCAGTCGCCGCACGACCCTGGGATAAGGGAGAAGGGCCGATGGACACCGGGCTCGCCGAACCGCTGCTTCAGGTGCGCGCCTGCAAGCAGGCCTACCACAAGGACAGCAGCGCCGACCTGGTGGTGCTGGACGACGTCAACGTGACCCTGCGCACCGGCGAGATCGTCGGCCTGATCGGCCGCTCCGGCTCGGGCAAGTCGACGCTGCTGCGCATCGTCGCCGGCCTGCTGGCGCCCACCGCCGGCGAAGTCATCTGGCGCGGCCAGCCCGTGAGCGGACCGGCGCCGGGCATCGCCAT
>PLTJ01000460.1:4417-5071 GCA_003164455.1 Acetobacteraceae bacterium | reverse complement strand
AACCCCTGGGGTTGAGCAGATACTCAAAACCTTTCGAATGCCGGGTGCAGCTATACCCGTCGCATATTGGCGGACCGCTGGGCCGTCTTTCCATTCGATCGCGTATTTGCGCGTTCTGTCTTTGGCGACCTCTAGCAGACGGAGAGCCTCCTCTTCGAACGTTCCGCACGTCCAAAACTCGAATCTTACGGAGCTACTCACGAATCGTCCCTCAGATCTATGCGCACTGTTTATGACTGGAATCCGCCTCTCCAACCAATCAGAGATTTCCTCAGCGCGTACGACCGATGACGGCTGATATCCCTTGCACTCATAGATCGTGAGCTGCCGTTCTTTTACCATCCGCACATCTATCTCGGCCCGCTTGCCGGTCTCCAGGTCTTGGACCAACACGCCGATGTCAATCGAACCACCCTCTATGGACCGCACCAAGTGACCGACAAGCAATTCGAACAATGCTCCGCGTAGATTGCCAGCGGCGCCTTCGATGGCTGAGAGACGGGAAAACAAGTTCTTTATTTTGTCAGGGTTGCCAACCGCCATCGCGGCAGCATTCGATAAAGTCTGGAGTAGGTCGCCAAGTGCTCGTGCTACATCCAACCCGAATAGCGTATCTGGCCGCGTCGCGATGTCAACGGCGGTCGAATTCCAGGC
>PLTJ01000460.1:0-4383 GCA_003164455.1 Acetobacteraceae bacterium | reverse complement strand
TAGCTGTCGCCGTTCATGGTCAGGATGCTGACGTGGTGGGTGAGCCGATCGAGCAGCGCGCCGGTGAGTCGCTCCGACCCCATCACCGAGGTCCAGTCCTCGAACGGGAGGTTCGAGGCAACGATCGTTGAGCCGCACTCGTGGCGCCGTGAGAACGTTTCGAATAGCAACTCGGCGCCGGTCGGCGACAACGGTACACAGCCGAGCTCATCGATGATGAGCAGCTTCACCGCCTGCAGATCGCGCTGCAGCTTGAGCAGACGTCGCTCGTCGCGCGCTTCCATCAGCTGGCTGACCAGTGTGGCGGCGGTGGTGAACGCGACCGAGAAGCCTTTCTGGCAGGCCGCCAGGCCCAGGGCGAGCGCGACATGGGTCTTGCCGGTGCCACTATTGCCCAGGGCGATGATGTTCTCCCGGCGCAGGATGTACTCACAGCGCGCGAATTCGAGCACGAGCATCTTGTTGAGCCCGGGGATGGCGGTGAAGTCGAACGTGTCCAAGCTCTTTACCGCCGGGAACCGTGCCGCCCGGATCCGCCGTTCGACCGTCCGGCGCTCACGGTCGATCAACTCAAGCTCAATCAGCCGCAGCAGATAACGGGGATGATCGACGCCGTCGTGGGCGCATTCCCGCGCGACTTTGTCATACTCGCGCAGCACGGTCGGTAGCTTCAGCTGCTTGAGGTGATGGGCGAGCAGCACCTGCGGCGTGCCGCTCGTCGTTCCCGCCGGCATCGCATCGACGCTGGTCATGCTGCCTGCTCCGCAACCAGCGCCGCATAGTCGGCGGCCGACGTTGTCTTCACCGCAAGCCTGGGCAGGTGGGGATAGGCCGCCAGATCGAGACGGGCGGGGCGCCACTCGATGCGGGCCAGCGCAATTAGCTTGACCGCGTCGAAGCCGATGGCGCCGAGCCGGATCGCCTCGGTCACTGCGAACGTGACGATGTCCTTGGGCATGGCCTCCATCAGCCGCAGCACCTGGATGAACTCACGCTTGCCCCGGTTCCCCATGCGGGTCTCGAGCAGATGGCGCAGATGCTGGAACACCTCCGGCAGGTCCCAGCCCTGCAGGGCGGCGGCCTGGTCGAGCGCGTTCGGCTTGGTCTCTATCAGTGCCAGGTAATGCAGCGGATCGGCCACGAACTCCCCCTCGCCATAGGCGCGAGGGTGCCGGACGAAAACGGCACGAACAGCGGGTGATTGAACGGGAAGCGCTCGAACCCGTCTGGCGCGGGCGAGGCCACCAGCCGTGACAGACCGTGGATCGCCACGCCCGGCAGGGGCAGCGCGCCATCATCGAGACAGACGACCCGCGCGCACGCACGGCAGGCCTGCGGCGATCGTCGCCCGGCGCTGCTGGCCACGCGGATCGGCGCCGGGCTCGCAGAATAAAAGCACCAGNNCGGTCGAGCACCGCCTCGGCGCCCATTTCCGGGGCGGTGGAGGAGAAGCTGGCACCGCACGCGCTCGCCGCAAGAGCGGTTGCCCTTCACCGGGCCGGTTGGCAGTGACGAGTATGGCGCCGCGATTGCTCGCCAGCGGACATCCTGGCTAATCCGCTGAAACGAGCGTTCAGGATGCTGTCGGATGGCGGCCGGTGCGCAAACCTCACTGCATCGCACCGCGGCACAGTGACACCGGCGATCGGTGCCGCCGCAGTGCCTTGCTGACGTGGCATGTGCACCCAAGGGTCGAAATGCTGCCGCGTGCTACCCTGGTGCTACCCAGGTCCGTTCCCAGCTCCGTCGCTGTCCTGTAAGCCATTGATTTTGGCTGGTGCCGACGCGGAGGGTCGAACTCCGGACCTACTGATTACGAATTAGAGCCAACGCCCTCCTGCCGGCGCCATGTCCGCCGTGTCCGCGTCAGACCCTCACGAAAGAGACGGAAAACACTACGGAACACCGGAAAGCCACTGAAAGTCCTTGCACGCGGCAGAACGCAGGAGCATATTTCGTGCGGACATGGAGCGGACACGGGAGTCGGTGCGATGGCGGACAGGCCGAATTTCAAGGCGATCGACCGGCTGGTGCTGGCGCTGCCAAAGCCGGCAGCCGGGAACAAGACATACAGTGAGGCCGAGCTACGGCGGCGCGGGCTGGCCGGCCCCTGGGTGCGTGGCCTGGCGCCGCGCGTGACCGCGGCCGATGCGCGCGCCTGGGTGATGCGCTACCGCGCGGAGGGTATCGAGCGGCTGCACACCATCGGCAGCATCGAAGCGTGGCCGGCGGAAAAGGTATGGCCGGAGGCGGCCGAACTACGCCGCATGATCGACACCGGCGCCGATCCTCGGAAGGAGCGGAAGGCGAGGCAGGACGCCCCCACCGTCGCCGACCTCGCCGACCGTTTCGAGGCGGAGCACCTGACGAAACGCCGGGCCGCCACCGCGCGCGATTACCGGATGATGCTGCGCCTATATGTGCGGCCGGAACTCGGCAACGTGAGGGTGGCAGCGGTCCGGCGCAGCGATATAGACAAGCTGCATGGGGATATCGCGAGCGGTAAGCTGACGCCGAAGCGCCAGCCGGCGCCCTACACCGCGAATCGCGTCATAGCGACGCTGTCCAAGATGTTCGCTCTTGCGATCGGCTGGGAGATGCGGGCCGACAACCCGGCTCGTGGGATCGAGCGCGAACCGGAAGAAAAGCGGCAACGGTTCCTGTCACTGGCCGAGATTGCTCGGCTGTCCGCTGCGCTGGCCGCACACCCCGAGCAATCCTCTGCCAACGCGACGCGCCTATTGCTGTTGACCGGCGCGCGGCGCGGCGAGGCGCTGTCGGCATCGTGGGATCAATTCGACCTCGGCAGCGGGGTATGGCTGAAGCCCGCGGCCACGACGAAGCAGAAGAAGGATCATCGGCTGCCGTTGAGCGCGCCCGCGCTGCAACTGCTGGCGGGCATGAAGACCGCGGCGGACAAGGAGAATGAACGTCGCACCCGTGACGGGCTGCCCGCGCTGCCGTTCCTGTTCCCCGGGAAGGACGGCAAGCCGCAGACCGATATTAAGCACTTCTGGGCTGCGATCTGTAAAAAGGCCGACCTGCAAGGCGTTCGGGTGCATGACCTTCGCCACACATACGCATCAATACTTGCATCGTCCGGCCTTAGCTTGCCTATCATCGGCGCGCTCTTAGGCCATACTCAAATGCAGACGACGCAACGTTACGCTCATTTGATGGACGATCCACTGCGAGCCGCCACTGAGCGGGCCGGCGCGATCATCGACGGCGCCGGGCGGGAGGGTGCCGACGTGGTGCAGATCGGCGCCGGGCGGCGGGCATGAGCGATCCGATCACCGCCGCCGCTATCCAGGCGTTATTCGAGAAGCACTGGAAACGAAGACAACTCCCCGAGTCTGAATATTACGGCATCGCCATCGCCATCCGCGTCGTGCGGGACCGAAGACCACATCTCCGGCCCGTGCAACCTAACGCCGTGATGCATGGCCGGCGGTTCCTTGGGACCGTTGCGGCAATGCGGGCTGATCTGGAATGCGAGGCTGGAGGAATTTATAGCTACGTCGAAATCGGCACGGATGGCAGCGAAAAGCTGGTCATCATGGACAGCGACCGATTTGATAGATGCCGCGCGGCGCTCGTGGCGCTGGAAGAGGCGGAGTCGAAGATGGCGCTAGCGTTGGATGCCTGGGAAGGCCGCGATCGGCTGCACATTGAACCCATGGACCCGGCAAAATTCATCTGCGCCAGGGTGCAACGGGCTTGGGCGTGTCTCGGGAATGACGTGCCTCGATCTGTCAATGAGGGCGATCCGCTTTGTGAGTTTGTTGCCGACGCGCTGAAACGGGCGGATATCCGTGTGGGGCAAGGAAAAACCAAGGGGCAACCGTACACGGCGGCCGCGGTCAGTGCGGTATTGAGCGGGCAGACTAAGCGGCTGAATTTCATTCGTGTGAGGCAGGGGGATGACTGCCCGGCGGCCAGTTGCCCCCCTTAGACATGCGTCTGACGCAATAGGGGGACAACTGCCATTTTGGCAGTTGTCCCCTGTCTAAGTAGCGAACGACTGGCGCAGGGTCCGGAAATCACCTGAACCGGAGCGCGTCATGCAGCCCACCGCCGGCCCCGCCGTTGAACCGACCGACCCCGCCGCCGCAGCACTGCGAACGGCGCTAATCGGTGATCGCGTGACGATCGAACAAGCCGCCGTTGCGCTCGGTGTGACGCAACGCAGCGTGTACAACGCGATTACACGGAAGTGCATCCCGTTCGTACGAATATTTGGCGTGCGCTATATGGCGCCCGCCGATATTCGTGCCGCCCTGATCGGCGAGGTGATCGCCGCCGCCCGTGGCCGCGGCCGGCCGCGCAAGGTCGCCTGACATGGAACGCCCCCGGACACCGGGGGCCGGCATCGCGGGGGCG
>PLTJ01000236.1 GCA_003164455.1 Acetobacteraceae bacterium | reverse complement strand
TAAGTCAGCAGATATTGCCTGGAAGGCGTTGGACGGCAAGGTCGGCGATATGGTCTCAGCCGAGTTCGAGAAAGCTGGCTTGCATCCGATGCGCCGCATCTGGGATGAGGGGTTCCGCGAGATCACCTCCAGCATGAAGCCGATCAGGACGCCCGAAGATCTGCATGGCTTCAAGATTCGTGTGCCTGCCAGCCCGATCGAACTGGCGATGTTCCAGGCTCTCGGCGCCGCGCCGCTGACGGTCAATCTCGCTGAGGCCTACACAGCGCTGCAAACCCACGTCGCCGATGGCCAGGAAAATCCCCTCGGCATGATCGAAACCCAGAAGTTCTATCAGGTGCAGAAATACTGCACGCTCACCAACCACATTTGGGTCGGCCACTGGCTGCTGGCGAACGGGGCGTTTTGGGCCGGGATGCCGGCAGAACATCGCAAGATCGTCGAGGAGACGTTCAATGCGCAGGCCCTGGAAGAGCGCGTTGCCAATCAAAAGGCGGACGCCTCGCTTGAAGAGGTTCTGACGCGCCATGGCATGGAGTTCATCAAGCCGGATCTGTCCCTGTTCCAGGCGGCGCTCACCAAATCTGGTTTTTACAAGACCTGGCAGGGTAAGTTCGGCGCCCCGCTCTGGGCGGCGCTGGAAAGCTATACTGGCCAGCTGGCCTGAATTGGCTGGCTGTCATGAGCAAAGTGTTCCGGGTCCTCGACAAAATCGTGGACCAGATCTCCCAGGGGCTGGCGGCGGTGCTGGTCGCCGTCGAGGTGTTTATTCTTCTCACCGGCGTGGTCGGGCGCTACGTGTTCGGCCATCCGCTTGTCTGGTGCGACGAGCTTGCCGGCATCCTGTTCCTGTGGTTGGTCAGCCTCGGCGCGGTCATCGCACTGCGCCGAGGGGAACACATGCGCATGACGGTCATCCTGAGCCGGTTTGGGCCGAGGGCGCAGCGATTGGCAAATTGTTTTGCGGCTCTGCTGGTTGTCATCGTCGCATTCGGCCTTATCGTGCCGGGCCTGTCCTACGCGGTGGAAGAGCAGGCCTTCCTGACGCCGGTGTTGCAGATTTCCGGCACCTGGCCCGTCGTTGGCCAGCTTACCGCACTCGCGCTGCTGCTCTACGTGGCGCTGCGCCAATTGCTCAGCCAGGTAAACTGGGGGGATCTTCTCCTGGTGCTGGGATTCACGGCGGCCGTGTTCCTCGCTTTCGGCAGCCTGGAGTCGGTATTCGAAGACCTGGGTAATTTCAACCTGGTGATCTTCTTTTTCGGCATCGCCAGCTTCTGCATTTTCGCCGGGGTTCCAATTGCCTTCACCTTCGCTACCGCCACGTTCGGATACATGCACTTCACCACCACACTTCCGCTATCGGTGATCATCACCCAAATGGACCAGGGGATGTCGTCGATCCAGTTGCTGGCGGTGCCGATGTTCGTGGTGCTCGGCCTGCTTTTGGAGATGACCGGCATTGCCGCCGCCATGGTGAACTTTCTGGCCGCCCTGGTCGGCCACCGGCGCGGCGGACTCTCCTACGTGCTGATCGTGGCGATCTACCTCATCTCGGGCATATCCGGCTCCAAGGCAGCCGACCAGGCAGCGGTGGGGCCGGTACTGCTGCCCGAGATGAAGCGCCGGGGCATCAGCGGCGGCGAGCTCGTGGCGCAGTTGGCCGCGTCCACGGCGATGTCGGAAACGATACCGCCAAGCCTGGTGCTGATCATCGTCGGCGCCGTTACCGGCGTTTCCATTGCCGCCCTGTTCACCGGTGGCCTGCTGCCCGCAGCCCTCGCGTCCGCGGGGCTTGCAATCCTGGTGTTCTTCCGAACCAGGAAAGACAGGCCGGGGGGAAGGCGTGCGAGTGCGCGCGAGATAGGCCGGTTGTTCGTCGTGGGGGTGCCTGCTTTGGTCCTGCCTTTCGTCATCCGCTATGCGGTGCTGGCGGGCGTCACGACGGCGACCGAGGTCGCAACGGTCGGCGTTGTCTACGCGGTCCTGGTCGGCATCGCTGTCTATCGGTGCTTCGACTGGCGCAAGTTGATGCCTATCCTGGTCGGGACGGCATCGCTGTCGGGCGCCATCCTGCTGATCATCGGGTGTGCCAGTACCATGGGCTGGGCGCTTACCCGGGCCGGATTCGCCCAGAACCTGACCGACATGATGACCGCGCTGCCCGGTGGCAGCACCGGCTTCATGATGGTTTCGATCGTGCTGTTCATCGTCCTGGGGAGCGTGCTCGAAGGCCTGCCGGCCATGGTGCTGTTCGGGCCGCTGTTGTTTCCAGGCGCCGAGCAATTGGGTATCAGCCTCGTCCAGTACGCGATCGTTGCCATCCTTGCCATGGGTATCGGGCTGTTCTCGCCGCCCTTCGGGGTCGGATTCTACCAAAGCTGCCTGATCGCCAGGGTTTCCAGCGACGAGGCGTTCGGCCCGATCTGGGCCTACCTGGCAACGCTTGTCGCGGTACTCCTCATCGTTGCCACGGTGCCGTGGATTTCGACCGGCTTCCTGCCATAGGTGTGGCCCGAGGCCTTGAATGCCCGATAAACCCATGCGACACGGTCGCAATCAGAACATAGCTCAACTTCGGAGGTGACAATGGATAAGACCCTAAAATTTTTGACCGATTATGCCGCGTCACTAAGATACGAGAAGCTTGCCCCCGATGTGATACATCAGGTAAAACGGCGAGTTATAGACTCACTGGGCTGCGCGATGGGATGTTATACGGAAGATATCCCCAAATTGGTGCGCGCGCATGCTATGGAAGTAACGGCCAAATCAGGCGCGACAATCCTTGGCACGAAGCATCGGACCGCTACAGAATTGGCGGCTTTCGCAAATTGCGTGATGGTGCGTTATCTCGACTTCAATGATTCTGGAACAAGCAAGGAGGTGGGAGGCCATCCAAGCGTAAATATCCCAGCCATATTGGCTGTAGCGGAATATGCAGGTGCCAGTGCCGAATCATTCATCTCCGCCGTTGTTCTCGCGTACGAAATTCATGGCCGCCTTGCAGATGTTGCGGGTCTCTGGAGGAGGGGCTGGGACCATGCGAGCTACATGACGCTTGCGTCTGCCGCAGGTGCAGCCAAGGTGCTTGGACTTAGCCACGCACAGATCGCGGATGCCTTGTCGCTCGCTGCAATAACGGGCTTCTACCTTGGGCAGACGAGGACAGGCAGGGTGTCCAAGTGGAAAGGGTGCGCCGAGGGCAATGGTGGCCGAAATGGCGTGTTCGCAGCGTTGATGGCTAAACGGGGTATGACCGGACCAGAAGCGGCGTTCGAAGGCTCCAAAGGGTTCTTCAAGGTGGCGTCCAGCCCAGTGGAGATGCCGGTATTCGGCGGAAACGGCGATGTGTTCAAGATTCAAATAGCTCAGCATAAGTACTTTCCATCAGACCACGAGACGCAATGTGCCGCTCATCCAGCTATCGAGTTGGGTAAGGTTTTGGCGAACCGTTTAGATGACATAGATAAAATCGTCGTCGACACTTATCATCTAACGATGGAGGTGGCGGCCGACAGTCCGGAAAAATGGGATCCGCAAACCCGTGAAACGGCCGACCACAGCCTTCCGTATATCTTATCCCTGTGTCTCACCCAGGGCGGTTATTGGCTGGACGATTTCACCGAAGAAAAGATCAAGAATCCAAAACTGCGGCCTCTTATGAAGAAGATTCAGGTGCGTGAGACCGAGGAATGCAACAAGAGATTCCCCGAGTCAAATCGGTTCCGCATCGAAGTGACCATGCGTAATGGCGAGAAGATTGTGAGAGAAATTGATCATGCCAAAGGGGATCCTCAGAATCCCATGACCGACGAGGAAATCGAGACGAAATTCAGAAAGCTTGTTGCGCCGGTGATGAGCGAAGAGCAAATGGACCGAGCTCTAAATCGGCTTTGGCATCTCGAGGATATGCGCGACATGAGTGAAGTGTTGAGTTTGTTTGAGTTGAAGGAGTGATGAGCATGGCATGGACACAAGATCACGTACATCTGCGCTGCAGTGACTATGAAGCGGCGTTGCGGTTTTTCGCCGAGAATCTGGACGCAAGAGAAGAAGGCCGCGTTGTGGCCGGCGAACGGATCACAGTGACGATTCGGATGGGCGGAACGGTGTATAAGGTTTCCCCAAAGAAGGGGGGCGCACCAACGCCGCATCATGAGATCTACCACCTCGGATTCGAAACGGACGATCTGCTCGGAGAGGTGAAGAAGATGAAGGCCCGTGGGGTGAAGGTCACCCAGGAGCCTGTGCAAAACCCCTCCCAGCGCCCTTATGCTTTCGTTGAGGGACCGGACGGCATCTCCATCGAACTGATCCAGCGCGGGAAGTAACCCGTGTGTGGCGCGGCGGCGAGCCGCCGCGCCGATTGGAGCGTGCGGTCAAGGGCGGGGCTGGCGTTTTTGTTTGCAGCGATGGGATCGGCCCTCGCCTGATCCGGAGTGATCGTCTCGGATCATCTGTATGGAACTTGTTGCGTTGTTACTGCCTGAGGAAAGGAACCAATCATGGTCGACATCACGACGGCCGTTCGCGCGGATCTCGCTCCGACCGGAAAGCTCCGCGCCGGCGTCAACTACGGGAATTTCATTCTGGCCGCGAAGGACCGGGCGACGGGCAAATCATCCGGGGTGGCGATTGACCTGCTGCACGACCTTGCCCGGCGCCTTGGCGTGCCCCCCGAGATCGTCGCCTATGACAGCGTGGCCGTCATGGGCGATGCGGCGGCGACCAATGTCTGGGACATCGCCTTTCTCGGCTCTGATCCGCAGCGCGAAAAGCTCATGAGCTTCACCCCGGCCTACCTTGAGATCGACGCAACCTACCTTGTGCCCAGCGCCTCGCCCATTCGCGCCGCGGCAGATGTCGATCGCAAGGAGGTTCGCGTCGCGGCGCCGGCTCGCGCGAATTTCGAGCTTTTCCTGAGCCGCAATCTGAAGCACGCTCAGCTGGTGTCGACGCAGGGGCTTGACGCGGCGTTCGACCTGCTGGTGAGCGGCAAAGTGGACGCCCTGGCGGGCCTGACTCAGGGCCTGCTTGACTTGGTCGAGAAGCTGCCAGGATCTCGCGTCCTGGACGGGCGCTTTATGGGCGTCCAACAAGCCATCGCGGTTCCGAAGGGCCGTGACGCCGGCCTCGCCTATCTCCGGCGCGTCGTCGAGGAGGCAAAGACATCTGGCCTCGTCGCCCGCGCGATAGAGCGGATAGGAGTTCGGGGTGTCTCCGTCGCACCGCACGCAGATTAGCTTTCCCCCGGGCCGCGTGCCTCCGGTCGCAAGGGAAGTACAGTTCAATGCGACCGAGCCCACGCCGGCCGACACAACGAAGAATTGCACCGCGGAGAGATTTGGAGGGTACGATGCAAGTCAGTACAACGACTTGGTCAGTCGGTAATCCGCCTGTCGGGGACGCAGTCAAGCCGGCTCGTACCTGCTGGGAGACACGTACATGTCGATAGCAATATCGCCGCAGGCGGCCATGAACCGTGCCGTGTCGCAACAGGCAGCCATGGACAATGCCGTACGCCACCTCGTGAACGATTACAGTCCCTTGAGTACCCGTATCGGCTGGCTGATGCTGGCCTCCATCTGGGTGGAGGCCTGGGACATGTACGGGATCGCGTTCGTGCTCATATTCATCCGCGAACAATTTCATCCCGACCCTCTTTTGTTAGGCCTGGCCGCTGCAGCCACGCAGGGAGGCGCGGTGATCGGGGCGCTGGTGGGAGGCTGGCTGAACGATAAGCTCGGCCGGCGGGTGATGTTCCTGTCGACCATGATCGTGTTCATCGTCCTGGCCGCGGCACAGGCTTTCGTGACGAGCGTCGGCTGGCTTGTGGTCGTTCGCTTGTTCCTCGGCATCCCGCTGGGAAGCGACCCGCCCACTAGCATTACCTACATCATGGAGTGTATGCCGAAGGGCAAGCGCGAGGTCATGGGCAACCGCTGGCAATTCATGCTCGCGTCAGGTCAGGCGATGGTGCTCGCGGTCGTAACGCTGTTCCTCTTTGCTGAGCTGCCGCACGAGTTGGTCTGGCGCGCGATATTGGGATTGGGAGCGGTTCCAGCTCTGCTCATCCTGCTGATGCGTCGCAAATTGCCGGAGACGGCCATGTGGCTGATCCGCCAGGGTCGCATCCGCGAGGCTAAGAGGGTAGCGGTGCAGCTGTATAATGACAATCTGGACATGCTGCCGGATGAGGACATCGTCCTGCCGAAGCCGCGCCCGACTGCATTCCTGGCCGACATCCGCAAGGACTCGCTCCGCTGGCGTGCCACCCTCTACGGTTGGATCGCCTGCACTGCCCAGGCCAGTCAGTTCACGACCTTTGCCTTCTACATTCCGGTGATATTCGTGATGGTGGGGGTGTCGTCCGTCCTGGGCACCAACCTGATCACCTTGGGGCTCTTCATTCTCGGCTCAATTGCCGCCTGGACGGGGCCGCTGATCATGCCGAAGATCGGGCAGCGCGGGATCGGTATCGCCGGGTTCGGCCTTTCGCTGGTTGGGCTTCTGATCGCCGCCGCGGCGCTGTACAGCGGCCACATCGCCATCCTACCCTTCGGTGCAGCGATACTGATGTGGGGTGAGTATTGGGCAAATAACAACGTCATGGTCCTCCCGACCATGGTTGCGAAGCCGCAATACCGTGGCACGGCGTCTGGCATTGCCTATATGTTTTGTAAGCTGCCTTCTTTCTGTTGGCTCTTTCTGTTCCCGTCGCTGTTCACTGCAATCGGCCAGGCCAACGCTACGCTGTTTGTTTGCATCTTCCCGCTGGCCGGGCTTCTGGCCGCGATCTTTATCTTGAAGGAGGTGTACGGGTTCGATCAGGACTGACCTGGACGTGCGCCGGGCGCGCCAATCGGCGCGGTCGGTGCAGGGCCGGCAGCGCGCTGGACAGAGGTGGCTGGCCAAATTCGGACAGGCCGATAAGTGGAGTTTCTGCCTGAGAGCGGCGAGAGTGCCGTAGATCAGGAGCGACAATGGCGAGACGCGCACGCCGGACGCACAGTCCGGCCTTCAAGGCGAAGGTGGCATTGGCCGCCATCAAGGGTGAGAAGACGCTGGCCGAGCTGGCGCAGCAGAACGACGTTCATCCGAACCAGATCTCGGCGTGGAAGGCGCAGGTGCTTGACGGTGCTCCCGGGCTGTTCGGCGGCGGCGGCGCGGCGGAGACGGCGCCGGCGGTGGACGTGAAGGTGCAGCACGCCAAGATCGGCGAGCTGACGCTGGAGAACGATCTCCGATCAAGTCGGGGACAAGCTTTTGGCCGGTGCGCTCGGCAAAGCTGGCCTGCTGAGCGCAAAGCGATGATCGAGCGGGGCCAGCGATCTTCCGCTGGGGCGGCAGGCTGAGCTGCTGGGGCTGAGCCGGAGCACCCTATACTATGAGCTCCGGCCGGTTGCGGCGGCCGAGCTTGCGATCATGCGTCGGATCGACGCTCTGCATCTGGACTACCCGTTCGCGGGCAGACGGATGCTGCGCGACCTGTTGCGCGGCGAAGGCGTGTCAACGCCGGAGAGAAAATGCATCGGCGCGCCGGAGTAAAATTGCATCAGGGGTGAACGCCAGAAGGCCCCCGTGGGGGCCTTCTGGCGTTTCAGTGCGATGGCGATGCCGGAGGGCGCGTTGGGTTTGGTCGGGGCGAAGCGTGGCGATCCTGTGAGGGGGATGGTCAGTCGCGGCCGAACCCGCGCGGTGGCGCGATTGCCGTAAGCGCCCGGTCTCCCACGTGT
>PLTJ01000008.1 GCA_003164455.1 Acetobacteraceae bacterium | reverse complement strand
CTTCGAGCCATCAAGCGCTATTTTGCAATCCGGACGGATGCGCTGCCCTGGCTCTTCATCTCGGAGCGCGAGCAGCCGCTCACACGCCAATCCGTGAACTACCTCATCGCCATGGCCGCCGAACGGGCAGAGCTGGCGCACGTCCACCCGCACATGCTGCGCCACTCATGCGGCTTTTATCTCGCCAACCGAGGTTACGACCTCCGGCTGATCCAGGATTACCTCGGGCATCGAGACCCGAAGCATACGGCCCACTACACAAGGGTCGCAGGTAGTCGCTTCGAGGGGCTCTGGCGATGAGTCGGGCCGATTTCGCGCCTGATGGTCAATTTGGCGGCTGGTGACACGACTGTTGGGTCTAGGCCCATTACGGTCGATGCGCTGCGACAGGCCATTGCCACTGTCGCCAACGGCACGCTGCATGCCCGCGATCCGCTGATCTGGGGTGATGGCACAACAGCCTGCGCATATGGCGCGACAATCTGAGTGAGAAAATGCGTCAATCAGGATGAGAAACTGTGACCGCAACGGGAACGATGCTGTTCGGTCTGATTGTCGCTGGCAAGGGCTAAGTTTCGGTTTGATTGTCGCTCGGCGACATGCCTTCGATATCTTTGATTGTCGCGTAACTCTGCGGTCGTCCGGCGCCCTTCTGCTTGCGCTCGAGAGCGGCGCGACGGCGATAGCTGTCGACGTTGATTTCGAAAATCGTGGCGTGATGGACGAGGCGATCAACCGCGGCCAGCGTCATGGCGGGATCTGGGAAGACCTTGCCCCAGGCCCCAAACGGTTGATTGGCGGTGATCAAGGTGGATCGGCGTTCGTAGCGCGCGCTGATCAACTCGAACAGAACGGAGGTCTCCGCCTGATCCTTGCTGACATAGGCGAGGTCGTCGAGGATCAGCAGATCGAAGCGATCGAGCCGAGAGATCGCCGCCTCCAACGCCAATTCGCGCCGCGCCACCTGAAGCCGCTGCACCAGATCGGAGGTGCGCGTGAACAGGACGCGCCAGCCATTCTCCACCAAAGCGAGGCCGATGGCAGAGGCCAAGTGCGTCTTGCCGCCGCCAGGTCCGCCGATAAGAATCAGATTGGCGCCTTTGCCGATCCAGCTGTCTCCGGCGCAGATCGCCATCACGTGCGCCTTGGAGACCATCGGCACGGCATCGAAGTCGAAGCTGTCGAGGGTCTTTCCCGGCAGCAACTGGGCCTCGACGAGATGGCGCGCCAGGCGGCGACGGTCGCGTTCGGCGATCTCGTGTTCGGCAAGTGCTGCCAGGAAGCGTGCGGCGGGCCAGCCCTCCTTGTCGGCGCGCTCGGCAAAATCCGACCAATTCTGCTTGATCGCGGGCAGGCGGAGATCGTTGAGCATCAGCATGAGCCGGGCCCGGTCGATATTCTGGGTCATGCCGCTTCTCCCCAAGGGGAGGCAGCATCGGCGCCGAGCAGGGCCTCGTAGGCGATCAGCGGCGTGAGATGGACGACGACCTCCGGCAGCGAGGCGGGGTCCGGCGCGAAGCGGCGGCGCAGGACGGCGATATCGGGCAGTCGGAGCGCGGCGAGATCGGCGGCGAGACAGGTGGCGAGATCGGCCTCGCAGCCGCGGTCATGGGCGAGTGCGAGAAGATCGACCATCAGACGGCAGGCCGATTTGTCCGGGAGGCATTCGCGCAGCCGGTCGAAGGTCAGGCGATAGGCGTCGCGGGGGAACAACTGGTCGCGGTAGACCAGATTGAGCAGCGCCATGGGTTTGCGCCGCAAGGCGTGGATGACGTGGCGATAATCGACGACATGGGCGTGCTTGCCGGCGGCGGTGGCGCGTCCGCGCGGCAGGGTCGTCAGCAAAGTGGCGCCGATGAACACGTCGAGCCGGTCATCATACAGCCGGACGCGCAGGCGATGGCCGATCAGCCGGGACGGCACGGTGTAGAAAACCTTCTTGAGCGTGAATCCGCCCGAGGACGTGACGGTGACGATGGTCTCCTCATGGTCGACGGTGCGCTGCCCGGGCAGGTCTTGCAGAACAATTCGCTCGGCGGCGATGCGCTTGGCGTGATGGGCATTCTTGCGGCTGACGATCTCGTCGATGAACAGGCGATAGCCGGCGAGATCGTCGAAGTCGCGGGCGCCGCGCATCAGCAGCGCATCCATCACCGCCTTCTTGAGATGGCCGTGCGGACTTTCGATCGACCCGTTCTCATGCGCCACACCGCGGTTGTTGCGGGTCGGTTGCATGCCGTAATGGAGGCACAGCGCGTCATAGCGCCGGGTCAGATCGGCGCGAGCATCCTGGTCGAGGTTGCGGAACGCGGCCGACAGGCTGTCGGAGCGATGCTCGTGCGGCGCGCCGCCCAGGGCCCACAGCGCGTTCTGCAATCCTTCCGCCAGCGCCACATAGCTTTCGCCGCCGAGGATGACATGGGCGTGCGCGAAGCCGGAATAGGCGAGGCGGAAGTGGTAGAGCCGGTGATCGAGCGGAATGCCTGCGATGGTCACGCCCAGTTCGGCCATGTCGGTGAAGTCCGACAATCCCATTTGGCCGGGTTCGTGGACCTGGCGGAAGATCACCTCCTGGTTCGCGCCATGCAGCGCCCGCCAGCCGCGGATGCGGCGCTCCAGCGTGCGGCGCGCGCCGTCGGGCAGATCGGGATGGCGCCGTTGCATCTCTTCGAAAATCGCCACCGCGCGCAGCCCCGGCGCCGCGGTCAGCATCGGCGCCACCTCGGCGTCAAAGAACGCGACGAGGGGATCGGGGCGCCGGCGGCCGCGCGGCTTCTGTTTGACTGAGGGTGGACGGTGATCCTGCTCGAAGCGATAGGCCGTGGCCGTGCTGATCGACGCCTTCGCGGCGGAGACCGCCGGGCCGTCTGTCTGTCGGAATGTCATGTAGAGCCTCATCTGGTGATCGGTGACATGGCGACCGGGCAATGGACGGATCCCTTCACGAGGAGATCCATCCAATCCTCCAACCGGTCACGATCAACAGACCACCTGCGCTCCCCAAGGGAGTTCAGGCCGAATTTTCTGACGCTTGCGCCTCCGGTCGGGCTACGCCCTCCCTGCGCCGCAAGCGTCAGAAAACTTTCTCACCTTGATTGTCGCGCATTCTCACGCTGATTGCCGCGCCGCACTGCGCATCTGATTCCAAGCACTTCGGGGCCTGGGACCAGAACCTCACCACGCAATGGCACGTCCGCTATGGCGGGCGCGGGGTCATGATCTATTGGCATGTCGACAAGAATTCGCTGTGCATACATTCCCAGCACAAATCCCCGTCCTCCTCCGAGGCTTGCCTATCCGTTTGACACCCA
>PLTJ01000345.1 GCA_003164455.1 Acetobacteraceae bacterium | reverse complement strand
GGCGCCTGGGCCTCGGAGCAGTCGCGGCCGCTGCCCAGGCGCGGGGCGCTGCTGGCGCGGGTTGCCCGCTACGAGGCCACCTACCTGGGCGGGGAGGTGCCGCGCCCGCCGTTCTGGTCGGGCTATCGGGTAGTGCCGGCGCGGTTCGAGTTCTGGCAGGACATGCCGTTCCGGCTGCATGACCGCATCGTTTATATGCGCACGCCCGAGGGCTGGGACACCATGAAGCTGTATCCGTGATAGACTGCTGCCGATCGCATTCGGTTTGGGGAGTCCGACCATGTCCATCCGCAAGCTGCTTTTGCCGCTGACCGGCACCGCCGCCGGCGAGGCCGCCATGGCGACCGCGTTGATCGTCGCGCGCATGTGGAGGGCGCATGTCACCGCGCTGCACGTGCGCATGGATAGCCGCGACGTCGCCCCGCTGGCCGGCGAGGGCCTGTCCGGCGCGATGATCGAGGAAATGATGTCGGCCACCGAGAAGGAGAGCACCGAGCGCGCCCTGGCCGTGCGCACGATGTTCGAACGCTTCGTGGCCGAGCACGGCGTGACCGTGCAGGAGGCCCGCTACGGGGCCGAGGGCGCCACCGCCAGTTTCGCCTCGGTCATCGGGCGCGAGGAGGATCTGGTCGCCCAGCAGGCCAAGCTGGCCGACATCACCGTCGTGCCGCACCCCGAGGCAGGCGAGGACGTATCGTCTTCCGATGCGCTGCACGCAGTGCTGTTCGATTCCGGCCGGCCGGTGCTGATCGCGCCGCAACATCCGCCCACCCAGCTCGGCCAGCGCATCGCGTTGGCCTGGAACGGCACCGCCGAATCCGCCCAGGCCGTGTGGGCGGCGATTCCGTGGATGCAGCGGGCCGAGGCGGTGCGGGTGTTTTCGGCCGAGGAATACCAGCGTCGCGGCCCCGGTGCGCCGGAACTGCTCGACTACCTGGCGCTGCACGGCATCCAGGCGGAGTCCGCCACCTTCAAGCCGATCGACCGCGAGGTCGGGGCGGGGCTGCTGAAGGCGGCGCACGAGTTCGGCTGCGACCTGCTGTGCATGGGCGCCTATTCGCACTCGCGGCTGCGCCAGCTCATCCTCGGCGGGGTAACGCGCCACGTGCTGGAGAAGGCCGACCTGCCCGTGATGATGAACAGGTGACGTGCACGGCGTTGACGATCCGGCGGTCGAGGAGGCCGTCCGGGCCTATGTGAAGCTGATGCGCGCCAGCCGCTCGGTGCTGGCGCGTGTCGAGCCGGCCCTGGCCGCGCGCGGGCTGACGCCGACCCAGCTCGGCGTGCTGGAGGCGCTGCTGCACAAGGGCGCGATGACGCACCGCGAACTGGGCCGCAAGGGGCTGATCAGCGCCGGCAACGTCAGCGACGTGGTGGACAAGCTGGCGCGGCGGGACCTGGTGGCCCGGGTGCCCGACCCCGCCGACCGGCGTGCCGTGCGGGTGGAACTGACCGGCCCGGGCCGGGCGCTGATCGAGGACCTGTTCCCGCGCCACGCCGCCGATATCGCCCGTGCCATGGCGGCGCTGTCGACCGAGGAACTGCGGGAATTGGGGGCACTGCTGCGACGGCTGGGCGTAGCGGCGGCGTAGCGGCGGAAGTAACGGGGTGCAGGGGACCCCTGTCCCCTGCCGGGTCCAGGGCAGCGCCCCGGGCCTTCCTTTACAGCGCTCGTTTCAACGCCTCGTTCACCAGCGCCGGGTTTCCTTTGCCCTTCATTTCGCGCATCACCTGTCCGACGAAGAACCCGTATATCTTTTCTTTCCCGCCCCGGTATTCCGCCACCTTGTCCGGGTTCGCCGCCAGCACTTTCGCCACCGCGGCGTCGATCGCGCCGGTATCCGTCACCTGGCGCAATCCGCGTTTTTCCACGATCGCGTCGGGCGCTTCGCCGCTCTCCACCATGGCGTCGAACACATCCTTGGCGATGCGCCCATTGATAGTGCCGTCCGCGACGAGATCAAGCATCCGCCCCAACGCCGCCGCGCTGACGGGGGAATCCTCGATCGTCCGGCCGGTGCGGTTGAGGGTGGCGAACAGATCGCCGGTTACCCAGTTGGCGGCCTGCTTGGCATCGCGCCCGCGCGCCACGTCCTCGAAGTACACCGCGATGGCTTGCTCGGCCACCAGCACGCCGGCGTCGTAGGAAGACAGCCCGTACTCCCGCACGAACCGTGCCCGCTTCTCATCGGGCAACTCCGGCAGACCCCGGCGCAACCCCTCCACCCAGGCCGCGTCCAGCACCAGCGGCAGCAGGTCTGGATCGGGGAAATACCGGTAGTCGTGCGCGTCCTCCTTCGACCGCATCGACCGCGTCACCCCGTGCGCGGAATCGAACAGGCGCGTCTCCTGCTCCACCGTGCCGCCCTCCTCCCACACGGCCACCTGCCGCGCCGCCTCGGCCTCGATGGCCTGCATGACAAACCGGATGGAGTTGACGTTCTTCACCTCGCAGCGCGTCCGGTACGCCTCGCCGGGCTTGCGCACCGACACGTTGACGTCGGCACGCAGCGACCCCTCCTCCATGTTGCCATCGCAGGTGCCGAGATAGCGCAGGATGCTGCGCAGCTTGCGGATATACGCGCCGGCCTCCTCGGGACTGCGCAGATCGGGCTCGCTGACGATTTCCATCAGCGCCACGCCGGAGCGGTTGAGGTCGATGTAGCTCTTGGTCGGATGCTGGTCGTGCAGGCTCTTGCCGGCGTCCTGCTCGACGTGCAGCCGCGTCACCCCGATAGCGCGCGTGGAGCCGTCGGCCAGTTCGATTTCGATGACCCCGGTGCCCACGATGGGCTGCGCGTACTGGCTGATCTGATAGCCGGCGGGCAGATCGGGATAGAAATAATTCTTGCGGTCGAAGCGGCTGACCAGATTGATCTGCGCGCGCAGGCCCAACCCCGTGCGCACGGCCTGGGCGATGCATTCGCGGTTGACCACCGGCAGCATGCCGGGAAACGCCGCGTCGACAAAACTCACCTGCGCGTTCGGCTTGGCGCCGAAGGCGGTCGCGGCGCCGCTGAACAGTTTCGCCTGGCTGATGACCTGGGCGTGCACTTCCAGGCCGATCACCACTTCCCACGCGCCGCTGGCGCCCTCGATGGCGTAGCTCATCGGCCCGCTCCCCCCGCCCGCACCGCCGGAACGGCGGTAACGCCCGCCGCCAGTTCCAGCGCCGCGCCAACGGCAAACACCGTTTCCTCGTCGAAGGGTTTGCCCAACACCTGCAAGCCCAGCGGCAACCCGTCCGGGTCGAGCCCCGCCGGCACCGACAGCCCTGGAATGCCCGACATGTTGGCCGGCACGGTGAAAATGTCGTTGAGATACATCTTCACCGGG
>PLTJ01000386.1 GCA_003164455.1 Acetobacteraceae bacterium | reverse complement strand
AGGCCTTGCGCGGTCCGGAGTTTACAGGACTGTTGCTGGGCATCGCCGTTTGGGCAGGTGCGGGTGTTATACAGCCAGGCACGTTGGGCGACAGGCGCATGGGCAAGCGCCTGGGGCGCCTCGCCCCGTCGTTGCTGGAACGCGTCGCCGGCAAGGCGAAGAAACGCGGACAACACGCCGGACGTCTTTCGGCAGAGGGTCTGCACCGATTGCGCAAAGCTTGCAAGAAGCTGCTCTACGACGTCGAAAGTCTTTCCGGCCTGTACAGAGATCGCGCCGTGAAGATCTATCTCGGCCGGTGCGAGGAGCTAGGGGCAGTCCTTGGGGGGGCGACCGATGCGGTAGTGACACAGCGTCTCGCCCTGAAGCTGGTGACCGAAAGCCGGCCGGACCTGGCTCGGCCGGCGAACGCTCTCGCGCGATGGAGTGCGAGGCGGCGCCGAGGGATGCTGCATGGTCTCAAAGGCGAGATGAAGGAATTCCGTGATGCTCCAGATTTTTGGTCATAGAAGTGCTGCACCGAAAGAAGGGAGCGCGGCGGCGACCAGCCATCCGGTCCGATGATAGCATTGAGGACGCGGCAGCTGTTGCTCGGTATGTCACGGGCATTCAAGCGGCGCGATGAATTCACTGGCGCAATCGGCGCCCGGGACTGTAATCAGGCCTGCAGCTATTGGGACCTGAGGCAGGAGGTGAACCTTGCGGTGTCGGCCGCCGACCTGCCGCCCCTATCGCGCGCGGCGGGTCGGCCTATAGCGCAGCGTTTCGGCGGATCGATCCGCGGGGCAAGCTGAGCGGGCGCGCGTTCATCCAGGACAAGTGTTTGCCCGGCATGCTGCATGGGCGGGTGATCCGCGGCCACAACCCGGCGGCACCGAAGGATCAGCGCACGGCCTCGACCTACATCTTCGGGGCGATCTGCCCCAGGCTCGGCAGGGTGCCGGCCTAGTGCTGCCGCGTTGCAAGATCACGGCGATGACCCCGCATTCGGTGCCAGCCAGAAGCGGCCTCGTCCGGGTCCTGCGCGACAACGAGGCCGCCCTGCTCCTTGATGGCTTTCAACCCGAGACTGCCGTCGGCACCGGTTCCGGAAAGGATCACGGCGATGGCGCGCGCCCCGCAATCCTCCGCCAGCGAATGCAGCAGGAAGTCGAACGGCAGGCGCGCACCGTGCCTGGCCTGGGGCTGCGACAGGTGGAGCATGCCGGCGGCGACGGAAAGATAGGTTCCGGGGGGGATCACATAGACGTGATCGGGCCTCAGCGGCATGCCGTCGGTGGCTTGCCGGACGGCCATGGACGTGTAGCCGGCGAGCAGGTCCACCAGCATGCTTTCGTGGGTCGGGTCGAGGTGCTGCACCAGGATGAAGGCCATGCCGGTATCGGCGGGCAGGGCGCGCAGGAATTTCCGGCAGGCGTCAAGGCCGCCCGCCGAGGCGCCGATGCCGACGACGACAACGTTTCTGGCGTTCCGCGCCGGCAGGGAATGTCGGGATCACGATCGGGGCGCTTCGGGCGGATGCTGGCGGCTGTCGGGCATAGTCGACGCGGCCTTCCAATAGAATCTCACCACGAGAGACAAATTCATGATACCATGAACATCCTTCTTTGGCGACACCGGTCGATTAGCGCGGTCGGCGGCCACGCGCCGTGGTTCGTGCGGCCTGAGTAGAATCCGATTCTGCTCCCGGCGGCGGGCCACGCGGTATCGTCGGTGCCACGGCGATCTCTTACCGGGGCGGGCATTGCTCGAACCGACGCAATGTGAGCTGCCACGCCGGAGCGGACGCACGTTCTGACCAAAACCGGCGATGTGGGATCACTCTCAGGGTCGCCATCCGAATCGATGCGACCGGAGAGCCAAGGCCGCGAGCCGATCGAACAAAACGAACCCGGCATCGCCGGACTGAGGACGATATCGCCGCGTTGAAACGTGACGTCGCGTGCCTGATGAAGCACTTGAAGCTCGGCGCGATGGCGGAGGCCCAGAGCGCCGCCGCACAACTCGACCGCCACGCGCACCGGGTCCGCCAATGACGCCCTCTCACCCGGACCGCCGCGAGCCGCATCCATCCCGGCTGGCGAGCGCTTTCGCCCGCGAGCCGCACCTTTACAGCCCCGGCGAGGTGACCAAATGACCGCATACAAAGTCGTCAAGCTGTTCGATCTCGGCGATGCTCCTGTGTTCGTCCGTGAAGCCATTCGACCTATCGCCCTGACCCATGCCAGCACCGTCGATGGGGACGCAATCTGGGAGGTGACGATAGGCACCTACGATTGGCAGGACGCTGCCGAGGAATGGGCACTCCATCGATGGATGCGCGAGAGCGGGGCGGCCGACGGAGAAATCGTCCTGGTCAAGTCGGAAGAGTCCCCATAACCGCGACCACGTTTGCGGCGCGTCAAAGTGGCGCAACGTGTGAGGCTCATCATTGTCGGGGGAAAACGTCCGACGAAGCACCAGATCAAACAGGCCTTTGAATAGCCACGCACCCAGAATCCACCAAACGATTTCGAACAATTCGGGTGGCAGGCGTGGCCCCCCCAGTCGTTCCGAAAAGAAATTGTCCGAGTGGGTTACCTGTCCGCGGAAATAAGGCTCGTCGCTATTTCAAGTGGGTGAATTGGCCAGAACGTCACCGGCGATGAGGTAGACGATGGTTTTGAGATTTCGCTTGGTTCGGTAACCTTTGGCCTTGCGCTTGGCGGCCTGCACGTTGCCATTGATGGCTTCGAGGACGCCGTTGGAAAGGCCAGTGGCGATCGATCTGAGAATGCCCTCGGCCTTGGCCATGATCGTCTTGGCCAATCGCTTCATCGGGCCGAGATCGCAGACCTGAACCCAGGCGTTCCAGCGATCGAGGAAGCGAGGCGCGGTCTTGGCGTCCATCGTGAAGAGCTGTTGCAGGTTCATGCGGATCTGCATGGCCTGGATCGTGTCCAGGTTCTGCGCTTCCAATCGAGACAAGGCCTCCTTTTCCTCCAACGTCAGACGTTCGACGTTCTTGAGAAAGATGTAGCGCCGGCCCTTGATCTGGAAGTTGCTCTTGGCCTCCTGACGCCGCACTTCATCGACAGCCTCGTTGGCGAGCTTGATGACGTGGAATTTGTCGAACGTGATCTCGGCGTTCTCGAAGTTCGCCTTGATCCCTGCCTCGAACGCCGCTCCCATGTCGATGCTGGCGTCGGTGACCGCCTGGCGGCTGCCGCCATGCGCCTCGAGAAAATCCGCGAATTCCTTCACCGTCCCGGCGTCCTTGCCGTCGGCCACGTAGATCACTTTGCGCCGCGCCATGTCGAC
>PLTJ01000138.1 GCA_003164455.1 Acetobacteraceae bacterium | reverse complement strand
CCCTTGGCGGGGTCCAGGGGCAGCGCCCCTGGCCTTTCTTTGCTTACTTCGTCGCAATCAGTCGTTTGAGGAATGCCGAGATCCGGTGGCGGCGGAGTTCGGCGCGGGCGGCGGCGTCGTTGGTCATGTAGTTCAGTTGCACCACGTAGCGTTGGCCGACGAACTGTTTGTGGCCATGCCAGGTGGTGGGGCCGTTAGGGAAGGCCAGCAGGGTGCCGTTCACCGGCGGCACTTCGACGGCGAAGTTCTCGATATCGTCGGGGCCGCGCAGCAGGCGGAGGCAGCCCTGGTGGCGGCTCCAGGCGCCGGTTTCGTGGTTCAGGTAGAGCAGGATGGTCACCCGTTTGGCGGTGGAATCGCAATGGATGCGTCCGTCGCGTTCGACCGAGCGGCCGCGCAGGGTCAGCATGGTGGCGGCGTCGTTCAGATCGAGGCCGAATTTCACCGCGATCGCGGCGCGGAAGCCGGGGCCTGCCAGTTCGTGCATCAGCGCCTGGGCAGCCGGCCCGAAGCGCAGCGAGTCGATCGGGAACGACCCGCCCCGCGCCATCGGGGGCAGGTGGCGGATGACCGCACCGAGGGCATCCGAGCGAACGAATTCGGGCACCAGGATGTGCGGGAACGGGTCCGTCGAAACGGGCGTTGCCGTCAGCTTGTTGTAGGCCAGTACCATCTCGCCCTCCTTCGTTCCCCGCTCGGCCCTAGATAGCGGTGCGGCGCGCGCCTCGCCAGAGCCGGGTTCCCTTGATGGATGTTTCCGGCTATCCGCCGCTGTCATGGATGCTCTCGCCGTCGATCCGGTCCTGCTCGCGCAAGGCCCGCTGCCGGCCTATCGCGCCCGTCTTGCCGGCGGCGATCTCGCCCCCGACCCGGCGCAGGAACTGGCCGCCGAGCGGTTGCAGGAATTGTGGCTGAAGCTGCGCGGCTATGACCCGGCGGGCAAGCCGGCGGTGAACGGCGGCCTGCTCGCCCGCCTGATGCGGAGCAAGCCGGCCGAGGGGGCCAACGAGGACCATCCCGGCGGCCTTTACCTGGTCGGCGAGGTCGGCCGCGGCAAGTCGATGCTGATGGACCTGTTCTTCGCCGCCGCCAGGGTCAGCCGCAAGCGGCGCATCCATTTCCACCGCTTCATGCAGGACGCCCACCAGCGCATTCACGCCTGGAAGTGGGCCAACCCGAACGGCGAGGACCCGATTCCGCCGCTCGCCGATGCGATCGCGGCCGAGGCGGCGCTGTTGTGCTTCGACGAGTTCCAGGTCAACGACATTGCCGATGCGATGATCCTCGGCCGGCTGTTCCAGGCGTTGTTCGCGCGCGCGGTGGTGGTGGTGGCGACGTCCAACACGCTGCCCGACGACCTGTTCAAGGGTCAGCCCGGCCGCGACGCTTTTCTGCCCTTCATCGCCCTGCTGAAGCAGAACCTGGACGTGCTGTTGATGGAGGCCGGCCCGGACTACCGGCGCGAACGGCTGCGCGGCATGCCGACCTGGTACGTGCCGGCCGATGCGCGCGCCGGGCGGGCGCTGGATGCCGCCTTCGCCGAACTGACCGGCCGTGCGCCGCTCGCCCAGCAGCGGCTGATCGTCATGGGCCGCGCGCTGAGTGTGCCGGTCGCGGCGGCGGGGGTGGCGCGCTTCGATTTTGCCACCCTGTGCGCGACCGCGTTGGGAGCCGGCGACTATTTGGCGCTGGCGACGCATTTCCATTGCCTGGTGCTGGACGGCATTCCCCGCCTGTCGGCGGAAAATGCCGACGCGGCGCGGCGGTTCATCGTCCTCGTCGATGCCTTGTACGAGCACCGGGTGAAGTTGGTGGCCTCGGCGGATGCCGGACCGGACCAACTCGCCCCGCGCGGCGACGGCGCGGCAGTGTTCGCGCGGACGGCGAGCCGGCTGGCGGAAATGCAGAGCCAGGAATACCTGGCGCTGCCGCATCTCACTTGATCGTGTACATAGGCGTACGGTGCCATGGGGGCGTCTTGCCCCCCCCGCGGTGATGGGCTAGCAACGGTTGCCTTCCGGGCCCAAGGGGAGCCCGGCAGCAAGTCGACGGTTTTTCTTGGAACGCTCTGTTCCATCCTCCGTTTGGAAGGTCCTGCGCAATGGCACGCACAAAAATCGCCCTGGTCGGCGCCGGCAACATCGGCGGCACGATGGCCCACATCATCGGCCTCAGGGAGCTTGGCGATGTCGTGCTGTTCGACGTGTTCGGGGGCGTCGCCGCGGGCAAGGCGCTGGACATCATGCAGTCCGGCCCGGTCGATAATTTTGACTCCCACATGACCGGCGGCTCGGACTACGCCGACATCGCCGGCGCCGACGTGGTCATCGTCACCGCCGGTTTCCCGCGCATGCCGGGCATGAGCCGCGACGACCTGCTGACCAAGAACGCCGGCGTGATCGCGCAGGTGGCCGAGGGCATCAAGACCTACTGTCCCGACGCCTTCGTCATCGTCGTCACCAACCCGCTCGACGTCATGGTGTGGGTGATGCAGCAGAAGTCGGGCCTGCCCGCCAACCGGGTGGTCGGCATGGCCGGGGTGCTCGACAGCGCCCGCTTCCGCCTGTTCCTCGCCCATGAGTTCAACGTTTCGCTGGAGGACGTGACCGCCTTCGTGCTCGGCGGCCACGNNCAAGATGGGCTGGACCACCCAGGAGCGCATCGACGCCATCGTGCGGCGCACCGCCAATGGCGGCGGCGAGATCGTCAAGCTGCTGGGCAACGGCAGCGCCTTCTACACGCCGGCGGCCAGCGCCATCACCATGGCGGACAGCTATCTCAAGGACAAGAAGCGGGTGCTGTCCTGCGCGGTGCTGCTGAACGGCGAGTACGGACAGAACGGCCTCTATGTTGGCGTGCCGGTGGTGATCGGTGGCGGCGGGGTGGAGAAGATCGTCGAGGTGCAATTCACCCCCGAGGAGAAGGCGGCGTTCGACAAATCCTGCGCGGCGGTGAAGAACCTGATCGACGATTTCAAGAAACTGGGTGTGTGAGCCCATGAACATCCACGAATACCAGGGCAAGGAACTGCTCAAGCGGTATGGCGTTGCGGTGCCGGAGGGGTATGTCGCCTGGACGCCCGAGGAGGCCGAGGCGGTGGCGGCCAAGCTGCCCGGTCCCATCTATGTGGTGAAATCGCAGATCCATGCCGGCGGCCGCGGTGCCGGCCGCTTTGCCGACGACCCGAACGGCAAGGGCGGCGTGCGGCTGGCGCGCTCGCCCGAGGAGGTCCGCGCGGCCGCCGAGGCAATGATCGGCCACACCCTGATCACCCGGCAGACCGGACCGGCGGGCCGCAAGGTGCACCGCCTCTATGTCGAGGCCGGTTGCGACATCGCCCGTGAGTTTTACCTTTCCCTCCTCATCGACCGTGTCGTCTCGCGCGTCGCCATCATTGCCTCGACCGAGGGCGGCATGGAGATCGAGGAAGTGGCCGCGCACCGGCCCGAGAAAATCCTCCGTGTGTCGATCGACCCGGCCTCGGGCATCTCCGCTTTCCATGCCCGCAAGCTGGCCTTCGGGCTCGGGCTGCGCGGGGCGCAGATCGGCGTGTTTTCGCGGTTTGTCAGCGGCATCTACCAGGCCTTCGTCGCCCTCGACGCGACCC
Source organism: Acetobacteraceae bacterium (assembly GCA_003164455.1). Classification (GTDB taxonomy): domain Bacteria; phylum Pseudomonadota; class Alphaproteobacteria; order Acetobacterales; family Acetobacteraceae; genus Rhodovastum. Next base: position 3,595 of record PLTJ01000138.1, on the reverse strand, counting down.
TCATCGAGATCAACCCGCTGGTGCTGACCGGCGCGGGCGAGGTGGTGGCGCTGGATGCCAAGGTGGGCTTCGACGACAACGCGCTGTTCCGCCACCCCGAGGTGGAAAAGCTGCGCGACGAGTCCGAGGAGGACCCGAAGGAGCTGGAGGCGGCCAAGCACAACCTGAACTACGTGGCGCTGGACGGCACCATCGGCTGCATGGTGAACGGCGCCGGGCTGGCCATGGCCACCATGGACATCATCAAGCTGTATGGCGGCTCCCCGGCCAACTTCCTCGACGTCGGCGGCGGCGCGACGCAGGACCGGGTCACCGCGGCGTTCAAGATCATTCTCTCCGATCCGAACGTGGAGGCGATCCTGGTGAACATCTTCGGCGGCATCATGNNCTGCGACGTGATCGCCGAGGGGGTGGTGGCGGCGGCCCGCGAGGTTGCCCTGAACGTGCCGCTGGTGGTCCGGCTGGAAGGCACCAACGTGGCACTGGGCAAGGAGATCCTGACCCACTCCGGCCTGGCGATCATTTCGGCCGACAACCTTGCCGACGCCGCCGAGAAGGTGGTCAAGGCCGTGCGGGAGGCTGCTTGATGGCCATTCTTGTCGATGCCAACACGCGCGTCATCACCCAGGGTTTCACCGGGGCGCAGGGCACTTTCCATTCCGAGCAGGCGATCGCCTACGGCACCAAGGTCGTGGGCGGGGTGACGCCGGGCAAGGGCGGCAGCACGCATCTCAACCTGCCCGTGTTTGACACGGTGGCCGAGGCGATGGCGGCGACCAACGCCGATGCCTCGGCCATCTACGTGCCGCCGGCTTTCGCCGCCGACGCCATCCTGGAGGCGATCGACGCCGGCGTGCCGCTGATCGTCTGCATCACCGAGGGCATCCCGGTGCTCGACATGGTGCGCGTGAAACGCGCGCTGGACGGAACGCGATCGCGCCTGATCGGGCCGAACTGCCCGGGCGTGATCACGCCCGGAGCCTGCAAGATCGGCATCATGCCCGGCCACATCCATCGCCGCGGCATCGTCGGCATCGTCTCGCGCTCGGGCACCCTGACCTACGAGGCGGTGGCGCAGACCACCGCCGCCGGGCTCGGCCAGTCCACCGGTGTCGGCATCGGCGGCGACCCGGTGAAGGGCACCGACTTCATCGAGGTGCTGGAGATGTTTCTGGCCGACGCGGAAACCGAGGCGATCATGCTGATCGGCGAGATCGGCGGGCAGAGCGAGATCGAGGCCGCCGAGTTTCTCGCCGCCAACAAGGTGAAGAAGCCGACGGTCGGCTTCATCGCCGGCGTCACCGCGCCGCCGGGCCGGCGCATGGGCCATGCCGGCGCGGTGATCAGCGGCGGGCGCGACACCGCCGGCGCCAAGTTCGAGGCGCTGCGCATGGCCGGCGTGCACGTGGCGGAAAGCCCGGCGGCGCTGGGCAGCACCATGTTGAAGGCGTTGCGCGGCTGACCGGACCGCTGCCGCCGCGCCGGGCGACCTGACCGGCCGAACCGAGGGAACCTATAATGGCAGGCGCTGACCTTCTCGCCACAGCCTTCAGTGGCGGCAACGCGGCATTCATCGCCGATCTGTATGCGCGCTGGGTCGCCGCTCCCGACGCGGTCGATCCGGATTTCGCCGCGTTGTTCGCCGCCCTGAACGACGAAAGCCGGGCCATCCTGGAGGACAGCTCCGGGGCCTCCTGGGCGCCCCGCAAGTGGGCGTTCGACGCGCCGGCGGCGGCAAAAGACAGCCGCGCCTCTCCATCGGTCAGCGCCGAACAGGTGCGCGCCGCCACCAAGGACAGCCTGCGCGCGCTGATGATGATCCGCACCTACCGGGTGCGCGGCCATCTGGAGGCGAAGCTCGACCCGCTCGGCCTGCAAATCCCCGCCCCGCATCCCGAGCTCGATCCGGCCACCTACGGCTTTGGCGCGGCCGACATGGACCGGCCGGTTTTCATCGACAACGTGCTCGGCCTGGAGGTCGCCACCCCGCGGCAGATTCTCGCGGTCTTGCGCGAGAGTTATTGCGGTCCGGTCGGCGTCGAGTTCATGCACATCCAGGACCCCGACCAGAAGGCCTGGATCCAGCGCCGGATGGAGGGCGCGCCCTGGCGCACGCATTTCGACGCCGCCGGCAAGCAGCGCATTCTGCGCGACCTGACCGAGGCCGAGGGGTTCGAGACGTTCTGCCAGAAGCGCTATGTCGGCACCAAGCGGTTCGGCCTGGAGGGCGGCGAGGTCACCATCGCGGCGATGCACGCCATCATCGAGGTCGCCGTGCGCGGCGGCGTCGGCGAGATCGCCATCGGCATGCCCCATCGCGGCCGGCTGAACACGCTGGTGAACGTGGTGAGAAAGCCCTACGTCGCGCTGTTCAGCGAGTTCAGCGGCACCAGTTTCAAGCCCGACGACGTCCAGGGCTCGGGCGACGTCAAGTACCACAAGGGTGCCAAGGGACTCTTCGTGGGGCGCAACGGCGAGACGATCCCGCTCACCATGGCCTCCAACCCGTCCCACCTCAAGGCCGTCGACCCGGTGGTCGTCGGCATGGCCCGCGCCCGCCAGGACGCACTCGGCGGCGAGCGGGGGAGCGGGCCGAGCCTCGTCGACGGGGTGGGCGATCCGTTTCCGGTGCTGCCGATCCTGCTCCACGGCGACGCGGCCTTCGCCGGCCAGGGAGTGGTGGCCGAGACGCTCAACCTGTCCGGGCTCGCCGGCTACCGCACCGGGGGCACCGTCCACGTGGTCATCAACAACCAGCTCGGGTTCACCACCGCACCCGAGGCGGCCCGGTCGACGGTGTACCCGACCGACGTGGCCAAGATGGTCCAGGCGCCGATCTTCCACGTCAACGGGGACGACCCCGAGGCCTGTGCCCGGGCGGCCCGCCTGGCCTTCGGCTTCCGGCAGGCGTTCCACAAGGACGTGGTCATCGACATGGTCTGCTACCGGCGGCACGGCCACAACGAGGGTGACGACCCGAGCTACACCCAGCCCCTGATGTACAAGCTCATCGACGCCAAGCGGTCGGTGCGAAAGCTCTACACCGAGGCGCTGGTGCGGCGGGGGGACATCTCGCTGGAGGAGGCCGAACGGGCACTCGACGACTTCAGCGCACGGCTGCAGGCCGCCCTCGACGAGACCCGGGCCGAGGCCGAGGACGCCCCGCCACCCCCGGTGAGCCTTCCCGAGTACATCCAGCCCGACCTGTACATCCCGCGTATCGACACCGGGATCGATCCCGAGACGGTGGGCCGTCTGGCCACGGCGGTACGGACGGTGCCCGACGGCTTCGTCATGCACCCCAAGCTTGCCCGCCAGTTCGAGCAGCGCGACAAGGTGGTGGCGGACGGCGAGATCGACTGGGCACTGGGTGAGGCGCTGGCGTTCGGCTCGCTCCTGGTGGAGGGCACCAACGTGCGGGTCACCGGCCAGGACACCCGGCGGGGCACGTTCTCCCACCGGCACGCCGTGCTGGTCGACTACGAGACCGGAGCGGAGCACGTGCCGCTCGAGGGACTCGAGGGCGGACGCTTCACCATCCGGGACTCGCTGCTGTCCGAGTACGCGTGCGTCGGGTTCGAGTACGGCTACTCGG
>PLTJ01000163.1 GCA_003164455.1 Acetobacteraceae bacterium | reverse complement strand
CTCGGCATGATCGAGGCCGGCGCCGACACCTACGCCGGTGCCATCCCGACCATCCTGAAGGTGAACAGCTCCAACAGCCTGGCCACCACCCGCGACCAGGCCGTCACCGGCGGGGTGGACGACGCGCTCCGGCTCGGCTGTTCGGCGATCGGCTTCACCATCTATCCGGGCAGCGAATACGCCTTCGACCAGATGGAGGAACTGCGCGAACTGACCGCCGAGGCGAAGTCGGCCGGGCTGGCCGTGGTGGTGTGGAGCTACCCGCGCGGCCCCGCGCTGGACAAGGCCGGCGAGACGGCGCTCGACATCTGTGCCTACGCCGCGCACATGGCGGCGTTGCTTGGCGCGCATATCATCAAGGTCAAGCCGCCGACCGACGTGGTCAGTCTGGAAGCGGCAAAGAAGACCTACGCGACCCAGAACATCGACCGTTCGACGCTGGCCAAGCGGATCGCGCACGTGGTCCAGGCATGCTTCGCGGGCCGGCGCATCGTGGTGTTCTCGGGCGGCGAGGCGAAGGACCTGGAGGCGCTCTACGACGACGTCCGGGCGGTGCGCGATGGTGGCGGCAACGGCTCCATCATCGGCCGCAACACCTTCCAGCGCCCGAAGGCCGAGGCGCTGGCCATGCTCGCNNGTGGCGGCGTTGCAGATCCGGCTGAAGCCCCTGCCCGACGACGATTTGAAGCGGGCGGTGGAGGCGCTGCGTCCGGTGGCGCAGGCGCGCGGGGTCGCGGTCATTCTCAACGACCGGCCCGACCTCGCCGTCGCGCTGGGCTGCGACGGCGCGCATGTGGGGCAGGAGGACACCCCCGCCCTGATCGCGCGCAAAGTGCTGGGCGGCCTGACCCTGGGCGTGACCTGCCATGACAGCCGCCACCTCGCCATGGAGGCGGGCGAGGCGGGTGCGGACTACGTGGCTTTCGGCGCCTTCTTCCCGACCGCCACCAAGGAGACGCCGACCGACGCCGGTCCCGAGATCCTGCAATGGTGGTCGGAGACCATGGTGCTGCCCTGTGTCGCCATCGGCGGCATCACGGCGACCAACTGCGCGCCGCTGGTGCGGGCCGGGGTAGATTTCCTCGCCGTGGTCAGCGCGGTGTGGAACCACCCGGACGGGCCGGCCGCTGGCGTGCGGACGATGAACGCGGCCATCGCGGCGGCGGTGCGCACCTCATAACCTTTCGCTCACCGCGATCGCCACCCGGCAGCCCGATTTGATTATGGTATATAACAATCGGTAGCCCGGCGCCTGTTCCGCCCCGTGCGCCAGTCCGATGTCGCGGTGTTCGAGTTCCTCGGCGCGGAATTTCTCGATGGTGCCGCGCAGCCCCGCCTCGTCCTCGCCCAGTGCGGCGGTCTGGCCGGCGTAGTGTTCGTCGATCGCCTCCTCGATGGCGACCGTGCACGCCATCGCCGCACGCTCGCCCAGTGCTGCTGTTGCCGCCCCGAGCGCGAAGCCGGCGACGTGCCACAGTGGCAGCAGCGCGGTCGGGCGCACCCGGCGACGGGCCACAAGGTCGGCAAACGTATCCAGGTGCACCTGTTCCTGCTGCTTCATGTGGCGCAGCACGTCGCCCTTCGGGCCGCGCCCCAGAACGGCCAACTGGCCCTGATAGATCCGCTTGGCGCCATATTCGCCGGCGTGATCGACCCGGATCATCCGCGCCACCGTCTCGCCAGCGGTGGCATCGCCGGGCAGGCGGGTTGTGCTCATGCGACATTCCTTCTGCTGCGCCACAGGAAGGTGGCGACGGCCGCCGAGAAAGCGAGGCTCGCCAACAGGTTCATCGCCGCGGTCGAAACCGGCAGCCACGGCACGATATACGTCGCCTCGTCGCAGGGCTTGGCCGGACGGGCCGGCATGCTGGCCAGCCGCTCGGCGATGCTGCCGCCGGTGATGTGCGGGGCGGCGCATTCCGGCAGTGGGCTGGGCCACAGCCCGACCTCGACGCCGACATGCACCGCGGCGATGCCGGCGCCGCCCAGCACCACCAGCCCGGCCAGCGCCAGAGCGGCGCGCGCCGGCCCGCGTGGCAGCAGAAACCCGGCCAGGGCGATCACGACGGCGATCCGCCACGGCCAGCGTTCGAGCAGGCAAAGCGCGCAGGGCACGATGCCGAGAAACCGCTCGGCGCCGAGCGCGCTACCGAGCACGGCGCCGGCGGCGATCACCGCGTTCGTCAGGGCAAACCGGGTGCGGGTAATGGTCATGACCCGCATATGACCGCACTGCGCCGCGCCGGCAAGTTGCCGCGTCCGCCCGGCCGCCTTACCGTGACACGGCACCGATCCGGGGAGAATGCGATGATCAGATTGTGGGGACGTTCCACGTCCAGCAACGTGATGAAAGTGGTCTGGCTGCTCGAGGAGCTTGGCCTGCCGTATGAGCGGCGCGACGTCGGCGGCCCGTTCGGCGGCACGGCAACGCCCGAGTACCGCGCCATGCAGCCGCTCGGCCTGGTACCGGCGCTGGAGGAGGACGGCGGCTTTACCCTGTTCGAAAGCAACGTCATCCTGCGCTACCTGTGCAACGCCCATGCGCCGGCAACCCCGCTCTACCCGGCCGACCCGCGCCCACGCGCCCAGGTCGAGGCATGGATGGAGTTCCAGCAGACCGCGCTGGGGCCGCCGGCATCGACGGTGTTCGTCGGACTGGTGCGCACGCCGCCCGAAAAACGCGACGCCGCGGCGATCGCGAAGGCGACACGCGAGGCCGCAGCGATGTGGACCATCATCGATGCAGGGCTGGCGCGGCATCCCTATGTGGCCGGCGAATCGCTGTCGCTGGCGGACCTGACCTACGGGCCACACGTACATCGCTGGTTCAACATGCCCGTCGAGGGCCGCCCGGCGGCGCCGCATCTGCGCGCCTGGTACGACGGCCTGTTGACCCGGCCGGCCTACAAGGCCGCCTGCACCGGCCCGATCGTATAGAACCTTGCCGTCCGTCAGGCCGCACCCGGCCTGACGGACGGGTAATGTTCCAAATAAGCAAAGACCCCCGCGACGCGTTCAAGCGTCATCCGGGGGTCGGATTGCGAAGTGATGTTCTTCGCGCCCGGTATAATACCGAGTTTTGACTTGGGCTTGTTGTTCAGCTGCCACTGCCAAGCTAGGTGGCAACTCCGATCAACCCAGGTGGAGTCATGCTGTTTCGGCACCCCCGTCTCTGTTGACGACACTGATACTATGGGAATGCGTCATCGCCCTGTCAAGAAAAATGCGATCCGGCCAAAGTGCCTAGCCAGGCGCGCACGCCGGCCGCATCACCGAAACGATCCTGCACCCTGAGGCCGAGCCCACCCAGTTGNNCGCGCCGCGCGCATGCCGTCCTCGTCGGTCACGTCATCGCCGACGTAAACCGGCACCCGGCCGGCGAAGGGCGGGCGCGCCATCAGCCGGTGCACCGCCCTGCCCTTGTCGGCGGCGCACGGTTTCACTTCCCAGGCCATGCGCACCGGCATCACGGTGAATTCCGCCGCCTCGCCATCGAGGATCGCCGTCAGGGCCTGGCGCAGCGCCGGGCCGGCCGCCGGCGCCAGCCGGTAGTGCAGAACGAAACCGTGTGCCTTGCGCTCCAGCAGCACGCCACGCGTGCCGGCGACGACCCGCTCGGCCTGTTCCAGCCAGCCCGGCGGCAAAGCCGGCAGGTCCGGCCGCTCCAGCGCCGCACCCGGCGCGTGGCGGATCGCACCGCCATGCTCGCCGGCCACCGCATAGGGTACAGAGCCCAGCAGCGCCTCGATCTGCTCGACCGGCCGCCCGCTCACCACCGCCACCGCATCGTCGAGCGCAGCACGCAGGGTGCGCAGCGCGCTCAGCAGCCCGGGCGGCACCACCACCGCGGCCGGTGTCGGCGCGATGTCGAGCAGCGTGCCGTCGAGGTCGAGCAACAACGCGGCCCGTGCCGGCAGTTCCGGGTCCGGACGGGCAGCGGCAACGGTCATGCTCTTGAATCCCTTAAAGTTCCGCCTTGTCGCGGAACCCCCGGCCGTTACACCGACTCGCGCCCCTCGGCCAGCGTGGCCATGCGCCGCGGCGTCTCGGCCGGCTCGGAGCCGTCATCGCGCGGGAACAACAGCGACACCGTGGTGCCCCGGCCCGGGCGGCTGTCCACCACCAGCGAACCACCGGACTGCTTGGTGAAACCGAGCACCTGGGACAAGCCGAGCCCCGAGCCCTTGCCGACATCCTTGGTGGTGAAATAGGGCTCGAACGCATGCGCGAGGATCTCGGGCGACATGCCGGCGCCGGTATCGGCCACATCGACCCGCACATAGTCGCCGGGCGCCAGTTCCAGCGCTTTCGCTTCGGCCGGCCCGAGGCGCGCGTTCGTCATCGAGACGGTCACCGTACCGCCCTGCGGCATGGCGTCGCGCGCGTTGAGCATCAGGTTCAGCAGCGCCGATTCGAACTCGCCCGGATCGATCCGGCAGCTCCACAGCCCCGGCTCGGTATGGGTCTCGACCCGCACCGCCTCGCCGCTGGCCCCGTGCAGCACGTCGGGCATGTCGGCCGCGACATCGCTCACCCGGCTGCGCTCGGTACGCAGGATCTGCCGCCGCGAGAAAGCCAGCAGTTGCGAGGTCAGGCGCCCGGCGCGGCCGATCGCNNATCGCCTCCATCTTCTGCGCCTGCATGAGATGGTGCTGCATGTCGCGTCGTGCCGTGATGTCGCGGGTGATCTTGGCGAAGCCGGCTGGCCTTCCCTCCTCATCGGTGATCGCATGCACCACCGAGAGGGCCCAGAACCGCGTGCCGTCGTGACGCAGCCGCCAGCCCTCGGATTCATGCCGCCCGACCCGCGCCGCCTCGGCCAGCGTCCGCGCCGGCAACCCGGCGGCGCGATCCTCCTCGGTGAAGAAACATTCGAAGGATTGGCCGAGAATCTCCTCGGCAGTATAACCCTTGATGCGCGCGGCGCCGGCATTCCAGCTGCTCACCCGACCCCGCGGGTCGAGCATGATGATGCCGTAGTCAGTCACGCCCTGGACCAAGCGCTCGAACCGCCGCTCGCCTTCCGCCACGGCGGCGCCGCGCTCGGCGACCTGCCGGGCGAGCATCGCCTCGGAGTGCCGCCGCTCGCTGAGATCAACCGCCGCGACCACCAGCCCGGTCACCCGGCCCTGCGCACCGCATAGCGGTACGATCGACAGGTCGATCGGCAGCACTCGCCCGTCGGTCAGGCCGAGTTCGGTCTCGATCCGCATCGCCTCGCCGCCGGCGGCGCGCCCCACCGCGGCGTGCACCCGCTCGCGCGCCCGCGGCAGTGCCGACCACCACGGCGCATCGGCCAGCGGAACCCCGCGTACCACCGCGGCCTCGAGGCCGGTCAGGTCCAGGGCGAAGCGGTTGATCTCGGTGATGACGCCGTCGGGTCCGAGCAGGCCGGCGAAACCGGGCAGCGCGTCCAGCACGGCGGGCAGAAGGTCCGGAAGGGCACGCACTGTCTTGGCTCACTTCACCCGGTCGCGCGCTTGTAGGGCCGGCGACGGTCCCATGAAAGTCCGGCGCCGGCAGGTCGCGTCACAATGTCGTGGACGGAGCATACCCGCTATTCCTCCGCCAACTTCTCCTTGCTCGCCCGCACCCGGTCCACCCGCCGCCCGTCCATCTCCAGCACCTCGAACAGCCACCCCCCGAACACAATCCGGTCGCCTTGCCGCGGCACCCGCCGCAACATCGCCAACAGCAGACCGGCGATGGTGTGGTAGCTGCCCGCCGCCGGCAGATCGGGCAAACCCAGCCGCGCCTTCGCCTCATCCACCGGCATCATGCCGTCGAGCACGAAAACGCCCGCCTCGGGCGCGATCCCCTCGCCGGGCACGGGGCTGGTGTCGGCCGGGTCGCCGANNACTCGTCCAGCACCAGCGCCACCCCTTGCGAGTCCGACTTCAGCCGCTCCAGCGCGTCCAGCGCCGTCACGGTGTCCGGGATAAAGACGGGCGTGCGCAGCGCCGGGCCGATCGACAGCTCCTTGCCGTCCAGGATGGCGTCGAGAATGTCCTTCGCCTGCACCACCCCCACCACGTTGTCCACGCTGCCGTCGCAGACGACGAAACGGCTGTGCGGCGCCGATTTCAGCGTCGCCGCGATCTCGCGGGCCGGGTCGGTGCGGTCGATCCAGGCGATCTCGGTGCGCGGCGTCATGATCGCNNCCAGCAGCGCCTTCAACTCCTCCTCGGTCACCGTCTTCGACTGCGGACGTTGGGCGCGGAATGCCCGCAGTACCAGCCCGGTGGACAGGCCCAGTACCCAGACGATGGGCCGGCAGATGTGCGCCACCACCGCCAGCGGAGCGGCCACCCGGGCGGCGGTGCGTTCGGGTGCGCGCAGCGCCAGTTGCTTGGGCACCAACTCGCCCAGCACGAGGGTGAAGAAGGTGATGACGACGACCACCCCCCCCAGCGAAAGCCCGGACGCGAAAGGCCGGAGCCAGGACACCCGCTCCAGCAGCGGCGTCAGGAACACCGCCACATTGGCACCGCCGAACACGCCGGTCAGAATCGCCACCACGGTGATGCCCACCTGCACCGTGGGCAGAAAGCGCTGCGGGTCCTCCGCCAGGTGGCGGGCCAGCGCCGCGCCGGGGACGCCCTTGCGTTCCAGCACGGCCAGGCGGGCGCGGTTGGCCGACACCAGCGCCATCTCGCCCAGCGAGAAGGCGCCGTTCAGCCCGATCAGCAACAGAATGACGGCGATGTCGATTGCGGCTTGCATGGTCCCGGTCGCTGCCAAGGGAGGGGGCAGCATACACCCCGCCGCCGGCGCCACACGAAGGAGACTGCGGGGAACACGGCGGGAATCAGGCCAATTCGTGACTTCTCTCTCGCATTGTGATCCGATTCATGATTTGTTAACCATCGTCGCACTGCTGGAGATGTGCCGCATGTCCCGTTCGACCACCGCCACCATCATTCCCTTCCCCCGGCCAGCGCCTGCCGCCTCGACGGAGCAGGACCGGCTGCACCAGGCCCTGGCGGCGCTGAACGCGGCGCTTGCGGTCCAGCGCGAGGCGGTCGCGAACTGGCGTGACACCCTCGGCACCTTGCGCGAGGGCGTGCACGACCTGCACGAATCGTTGCTGACCTACAATGCCCGGCTCGGCACACTCGGCGAGCGTGTCAGCACGCTGAATGGCGAGGCGAAACGACTGGAAGCCTGGGCCGATGACGCCCTGCGGCAGGGCTGAAGGCTGGCGCACGCCAGTCAGGCGACCGGCACGATGTCCAACCAGCGCCTGATCTGTTCGACATCGCCGGACACGCGGTCGGTGCGGCGGGAAATGCTGGAATACTGCGCCTCCAGCGGGCCAAGCCGCTCCTTCACCTCGACCATGTCGGCCGCAAGGTCGTCCATCTTGGTGTCGAGCCGGCGCAGATAGACCACGACGAGGTTGTCGGGTTCGTCGCTCATCCCTGGATGTCAGGCACGTCAGGCCCGGGGGTTCACCCCGGGCCGAGACAAGGCCAGAAGCCGTGAGGCCCCTGGCCCATCTTTCAGCGTATAACGCGCGCGCCTTTGCCTTTCATGATGGCTTCGACTTCCTTGACGTTCACCATGGAGGTGTCGCCCGGGGTGGTCATCGCCAGGGCGCCGTGGGCCGCGCCGTATTCGACGGCGGCTTGCGGGCCCTTACCCTCGAGGAAGCCGTAGGCCAGGCCGGAGGCGAAGCCGTCGCCGCCGCCGACGCGGTCGTAGATCTCGAGATTTTCGCGCAACGGCGCCTCATAGAACTGGCCACCCGCGAAAATGATGGCGCCCCAGTCGTTGATGCTGGCCGTCTTGGCGTTGCGCAGCGTGGTCGCCGCCACCTTGAAGTTCGGGAACTCCTTCACGGCCTGGGCGATCATCTTCTTGAAGTTGGCCGGATCGAGCTTGGAAATGTGCTCGTCCAGCCCCTCGACCTCGAAGCCCAGGCAGGCCGTGAAGTCTTCCTCGTTGCCCAGCATCACGTCGACATGCGGCGCGATGGTGCGGTTGACCTTCTGCGCGCCCTCCTTGCCGCCCTGGCTCTTCCACAGCGAGGCCCGGTAGTTGAGGTCGTAGGACACGATCGTGCCGTATTTGTGCGCCGTCTCGACCGCCTCGATCACCGCCTCGGCGGTGCCCGACGACAGCGCCGCGAAGATGCCGCCGGTGTGGAACCACCGCACCCCTTCCTCGCCGAACAGCTTTTCCCAGTTCACTTCGCCCGGCCTGATCTGCGAGGCGGCGGAGTGGCCGCGGTCCGAGCAGCCCAGGGCGGCGCGGACGCCGAACCCCTTTTCGGTGAAGTTGAAGCCGACCCGGGTATTGCGGCCCAGGCCGTCGAAGTCGCGCCAGATCACGTGCGAGGTATCGACGCCGCCCTGCCAGATCAAGTCCTGGACCAGCCAGCCCAGGTCGTTCTGCGGCAGCGCGGTGACGACGGCGGCGCGCTTGCCCCAGCACTTGCGCATGGCGCGCGCCACGTTGTATTCGCCGCCGCCTTCCCAGACCTGGAAGCTGCGCGCATTGCGAACGCGGCCGAACCCAGGGTCGAAACGCAGCATGACCTCGCCGAACGCGGCGCAGTCCCACTTCGTCTCGCTCGCCGGGCGGATTGTCAGAACATTGTCGGTCATGGCTTATTTCCCGCGAATGGTCCTGATAATCTGGATGGTGTCGCGGACCTTCTTTTCGATCCCCGCGTAGTCCTTGGCCTCGAGCAGTTGCTTGGTGACCAGGTTGCTGCCGATGCCCACGGCGACCACGCCGGCGCGGAACCACTTGGTCAGCGACTCTTCGGTGGCGTCGACGCCGCCGGTCGGCATGATCCGCGTCCATGGCGTCGGCGCGAGCACCGACTTCACGAACTCCGGGCCGCCGACCGAACTGCCGGGGAACACCTTGACGATCTCGCAGCCCAATTCTTCGGCGTAGCTGATCTCCGAAGCCGACCCGCAGCCCGGGCTGTAGGGGATCTTGCGGCGGTTGCAGACCTTGGCCACGTCGGCGTTGATCAGCGGGCCGACGACGAAGCGGGCGCCGTTGGCGATGTAGATGCCGGCGGTCGGCGCATCGACGACCGAGCCGACGCCCATGATGACGCTCGGATCGGCCTTGGCGAAGTGATAGGCCACGTCAAAAAAGACGTGCGAAGCAAAATCNNTCTGCATCGGGATGATAGAAGACCGGGATCACGCCCTGGTCCATCATTGCAGTCAAGACAGTCATGCGGTCAGCTGCCATTTTTCTTACTCCTCAACTGTCGGTTCCTGGCGTCAATTCCGAGGTGAACCGGGATCCCCCGGATGCGCGTACGGTAGTGGCGGCAGGAATTCAAACTCGAGGCCGGTTTGCAAGAGTTGTGTCTGCGCGCCAGCCCCCACCGGCGGGCATGCCCGCCGGGGCAGGCGCGGGCGGGTCTCCCTGGCTGGCCTCTCTCCGTCTCGGGGTCCTTGCGGATTCGACGCTGCTTCTGCTCGGTGCTAAGCCAAGGATGAAGCCTGGTGGCTGGCAGCGGATCGGCATGGTTGCTTCGATCACTTGGGCCGTCCGCGCCGCGTCATGGATTTTGGGAGGTTGTTCAACCGATGACTCGTACCGAACTCGCCGCGCTGATTGACCACTCGGCGCTACGCCCCGATGTCACCGACCGCGGTATTCTTACCCTTTGCGACGAGGCGCGGCAGTACGGTTTCTATGCGGTCTGCGTCAATGCGCGTTTCGCCCCACTGGCCGCTGCCGCCTTGCGCGACAGCGCCGTACGGGTCTGTGCGGTGGTCGGCTTTCCGCTCGGTGCCACCACAACACAGTCAAAGTGCCAGGAGACGGCCGAGGCGGTCGCCGCCGGTGCTCACGAGATCGATATGGTGCTCGCCATCGGCGCCCTGAAATCCGGCCAGACCGACGTGGTGCGCGACGAGATCGCCGCGGTGAAGGCCGCCTGCAACGGCGCTCTGTTGAAGGTCATCATCGAGGCCTGCCTGCTGACCGACGACGAAAAGGTGCTGGCGTGCGAGCTCGCCCGCGATGCCGGCGCCGATTTTGTCAAAACCTCCACCGGATTTTCGAAGTCCGGCGCCACGACGGCGGATATCGCGCTGATGCGCCGCACTGTTGGCAACGTGATGGGCGTGAAGGCTGCTGGTGGCGTCTCCACGTTCGAGGCGGCGCTCGCCATGGTCGCCGCCGGCGCCTCGCGCATCGGCGCCAGTGCCAGCGTGCGCATGGTCTCGGACTGATCGGCGCGAAGGCGGCGATGACATAGGGAAAATGGGCGGGACTTTGTCCCGCGAGGCTGGAGGCACCCCGCCGATTGAAAACCGCGCGAGCCGTGCCTATCCTGCTCCCGGAATGGACAACGCATCGTCCATCCGGGACTATCGAACAATAAGGCCATAGGGAGCGTCAGTCATGCATCACACTGGTCCAACGATCAGCAGGCGCCTTGTCCTCGGCGCCACGCTGGCCACGCCGTTCATCCGCCGCGCGGCGGCGGCGACGGAAGTCAATGCGTATTCCATCTGGCCGGAAAACTATGCCCAGCCGGTCTTCACCGTCTTCGAGCAGGCCACCGGCATCCACGTGAATTTCGTCCGCTTCTCCTCCGGCGAGGCGTTGGCGCGCGTGATCGCCGAGAAGGCCAACCCGCAGGTCGATCTGCTGTTCGGCGGCCCGGTTGAGACCTTCACCGCGGGCGTGGGCAAGGACGTGTTCGCCCCCTACATTTCCCCCGAGGCCGCGGCGCTGCCCGGCCGCTTCAAGGATCCGAACGGCCTGTGGACGGCGATCGCCGACGACCCGCTGGTGTTCATGACCAACACGGCCTTCCTCAAGCAGCACAACCTGCAACCGCCCGCATCCTGGGACGACCTGCTCAACCCGGCCTACAAGAACATGCTGCAGATGGCCGACGCCCGCACCTCGGGCACCGCGGTCACGCGCATCTTCTCGATTATCATGGCCAACAACCGCGACGAGAACGCCGCCTTCGCCTATATGAAAAAGCTGCGCCAGAATGTGCAGCTCTATACCAAGAGCGGCGGTGGCGGCACGTTGCCGATCGGACTCGGCCAAGCCGGTGGCGGCATCTTCTTCATCGTCGATGCGCTCTACACGCGCCAGCAGGGCTACGATATCCAAATCAGCTTCCCGCGCGAAGGCATCGGTTCGGCGGCGGAGTGCATTGCCCTGCTGAAGGGCGCGCGCAATCCGGAGCCGGCCAAAAAGCTGATCGACTGGTCGACCAGTCCCGCCATGCAGTCGCTCTACGTCAAGGAGAAGATCAACTTCCTGCCGGCCAACGCGAAGGTGCAGCCCGACCCGACCATGGTGGACATGCTGAAAAACGCCAAGGTGCTGGAGATCGACGACAACTGGGCTGGTGCCAACCGCGAGCGTATCGTCGCCCGCTGGATCGCCGAAGTCCTGAATTCCTGATACCGCGGTGAGCTTTCGTTCTATCCGGGTGGCCGATCCGCTGCGGACAATGGTGCTCGGCCTGATCTGGCTGCTGCTCGCGTTGTTCGTGGTGTTTCCGCTGCTGATGCTCGGGATCCGCGCAGCGACCGACAACGGTACGTTCGACCTGGCGCCAGCGATCACCGCGCTGCGCCAGGCCAACACGTTGCGCGCCTTCCTCAACAGCCTGTTGCTGGCCACCCTGGTCGGTCTGCTCGGCACGGCGCTCGGCTTCCTGTTCGCCTTCACCGTTGCCCGCGCGCGGGTCGGACGCGTGCTGGCGTGGTTGCTCGATACCGCAACGTTGCTGCCGCTGATCTCGCCGCCCTTCACGACCTCGATCGCGTTCGTCTTTTCGTTCGGCCCGCGCGGTTTCATCACGCACGGTGTGCTGGGCTGGGAAAATGCCCAGGTCTATGGATTGCGCAGCACGCTGGTGGCCGAGGCCCTGACGTATTTTCCGCTGGCCTACATGGCGTTGCGGCCGATGCTCACCGCGATCGGCGGCAACCTGGAGGAAATGGCGTTCAGCCTCGGCAGCAGCCGCTGGCGCGCGTTCCGCACGGTGACGCTGAAACTGACCGTGCCCGGCCTGGCCAACGCGTTCCTGCTGCTGTTCGCCGCCTCCCTGGCCGACTTCGCCACGCCGCTAATCCTGGCTGGCAACGACCTGCCCGTGCTGCCGACCGAGGCCTATCTGCAGATCACCGGCATGTTCGACCTGAAGGGCGGCGCCGTGCTGTCGCTGCTGCTGCTGGTTCCCGCCCTGCTGGTATTCCTGCTGCAACGCCGGCTGGTCGCGCGGCGCAGCTATGTCACGATGGGCGGCAAGGGCGCGCGCGCCAGCGCCGGCGACAGCGTCACACCGGGATTGCGCTGGGTGCTGGTTGGTGGCTGCATGCTCGTCGTGCTGCTGATTTTTTATCTCTATGGGTTGCTGGCCTATGCCTCGGCGGTTCGTGCCTTTGGCGCCGACGGAACGCCAACGCTGGCAAACTACCGTGTCGTCTTCACCCAGGGCATGCCGGCGATCCGCGATACGCTGATCATCGCCGCCATCGCCA
>PLTJ01000075.1 GCA_003164455.1 Acetobacteraceae bacterium | reverse complement strand
GCCGTCACCCCGAAATGGGCCGGCCACTGCGAGACCTGCGGCGAGTGGAACACCATCGCCGAGGAACCGACCGCCTCGGCGGGTCCCGGCCTGCAAAAACCCAAGGCGACCGCCCACAAGCTTGCCTTCGTCGACCTCGCCGGCACCGCCGCGCCGCCGCCGCGCACCCCCATCGGCATCGCCGAACTCGACCGCGTCCTCGGCGGCGGCCTGGTGCCGGCCTCCGCCGTGCTGCTCGCCGGCGACCCCGGCATCGGCAAATCCACCCTGCTGTTGCAGGCCGCCGCCAGCCTCGCCCATGCCGGTCACCGCGTGCTCTACGTCTCCGGCGAGGAAGCGATCGAACAGGTCCGCCTGCGCGCCCGCCGTCTCGGACTGGCCCACGCCCGGATGGAGCTCGCCGCCGCCATCAACCTGCGCGACATCGTCGCCAGCCTGGAGGAGGCGCGCGACGCCGCCATGGTGGTGATCGACAGCATCCAGACCATGTGGCTGGACACCATCGACAGCGCCCCCGGCACCGTCAGCCAGGTCCGCGCCTCGGCGTTCGAGCTCATCCGGCTCGCCAAATCCAGCCATTTTTCCGTCGTGCTGGTCGGCCACGTGACCAAGGAAGGCACCATCGCCGGGCCGCGCGTGCTGGAGCACATGGTCGATACCGTTCTGTACTTCGAGGGCGACCGCGGCCACCAGTTCCGCATCCTGCGCGGGGTGAAAAACCGCTTCGGCGCCACCGACGAAATCGGCGTCTTCGAGATGACCGAAACCGGGCTGGCCGAGGTGCCCAACCCGTCCGCCCTGTTCCTCGCGGAACGGCGCGGCAACGTCTCGGGCAGTGCGGTGTTCGCCGGCATGGAGGGCACGCGGCCCGTGCTCGTCGAAATCCAGTGCCTGCTCGCCCCCAACCCCGGTGGCTCGCCGCGCCGCTCGGTGGTGGGCTGGGATGCCGGCCGCCTGTCCATGCTGCTGGCGGTGCTGGAGACCCGCTGCGGCCTGCGGCTCAATGCGTCGGACGTCTACCTCAACATCGCCGGCGGCCTGCGCATCGCCGAGCCGGCCGCCGATCTGGCCGTCGCCGCCGCGCTGGTCTCCGCCGTCACCGACCAGCCGACCGACCCCGGCATGGTTTTCTTCGGCGAAGTCGGTCTGTCCGGCGAGGTGCGCCAGGTCGCGCAGGCCGAGTCACGGCTGAAGGAAGCGCAAAAACTCGGCTTCGGCAGCGCCTGCCTGCCCCGCCGGGTGGCCCGCGGCAACCGCCCGCTGTTCGCCCCGGACGGCCTCGCCTTGCAGGAAATCGGGCATCTCGGGGATCTGGTGAGCAGGTTTGCGGGAAAGGCGGGCAAGTCATCCGCTTGACGGGCTGGCATCCACCCCGCCGCGGACGATATATGCCCCTGCACATGCCGGGCAGCGCATCTTGAACTGGGTCGATATCCTCGTCCTCGTCGTCATCGCCGCTTCCGCGATGCTGGCCTTCATGCGTGGCCTGGTGCGCGAGGTGATGGGCATCGGCGCCTGGGTCGGCGCGGGCATCATCGCGATCTGGGGCGGCCCGGATCTGGAACCGCGGATGCTCGCCTGGACCGGCAAAGCCGACTGGTCCGCCCCGCTCGCCTATGCCGCCGTCTTCATCGGCGCTTTGATTCTCTTGTCGATCGTCGCCAGCATGATCGGCGGCTTGGTGCGCGGCTCGATGCTCGGCAGCATCGACCGCACGCTGGGTGTGGTGTTCGGCCTGGTGCGCGGCGCCGCCCTGGTGATGGTCGCCTACATCGCTGCCGGCTTTCTGGTGGCGCCGGAGCGCTGGCCCGCGCCGGTGTTGCAGGCCCGGGCTCTGCCCTATGCCTATCAGGGTGCCGCGTGGCTGGTTGGCCAATTGCCGCCACAGTACCGGCCTAAGATCCCTGAACCGCCACCCGGGCGGGAAACGCGTTCCGCCGATCTCTTGCACGTGCCCGCCCAGGGCCGTGCCACCGCCCGCCCGTAACGGGAACAGGAGACGTCCCGATGTCCCAGGCTCCCGACGACGACGTGTTCGACGACGACAAGATGCACGAGGAATGCGGTGTCTTCGGCATCTGGAACCATCCCGATGCCTCCGCGGTGACCGCGCTCGGCCTGCATGCCTTGCAGCACCGCGGGCAGGAGGCCACCGGCATCGTCAGCTTCGACGGCGAGCACTTCCACACCCATCGCGGCATGGGGCTGGTGGGCGACAATTTCGGCGACGCGCGTGTCATCGCCGCGTTGCCCGGCACCCGCGCCGTCGGCCACAACCGCTATGCCACCACCGGCGACACGGTGCTGCGCAACGTCCAGCCGCTCTACGCCGACTTCGAGTTCGGCGGTTTCGCGGTGGCNNACCAACGCCACCGCGCTCCATCGCGCCCTGGTGCGGCGAGGCTGCCTGTTCCAGTCCACCACCGACAGCGAGGTCTTCGTCCACCTCATCGCCATCAGCCTTTACGCCACGGTGATCGACCGCCTGATCGACGCACTCAAGCAGGTGATCGGCGCCTATTCGCTGATCGCGCTGAGCAATGAGGCGCTGATGGGGGTGCGCGACCCGCTCGGCGTCCGTCCGCTCATCCTCGGCCGCATCGCCGCCGCTGATGGCAGCGTTGCCTGGGTGTTGGCCAGCGAGACCTGCGCCCTCGATATCGTCGGCGCCGAGTTCGTCCGCGACGTGGAGCCTGGCGAGATCGTCATCATCAACGACCAGGGCGTGCACAGCATCCGCCCGTTCAGCCGCACCCCGGCGCGATTCTGCGTCTTCGAGTACATCTATTTCGCCCGCCCCGATTCCATCGTCGAAGGCACGTCGGTCTATGCGGCGCGCAAGCGGATCGGCGCCGAGTTGGCGCGCGAGAGCCACGTGGATGCCGACGTGGTCGTGCCGGTGCCCGATTCCGGCGTGCCCGCCGCCATGGGCTACGCCAGCGAAAGCGGTCTGCCCTTCGAGCTCGGCATCATCCGCAACCACTATGTCGGCCGCACCTTCATCGA
>PLTJ01000019.1 GCA_003164455.1 Acetobacteraceae bacterium | reverse complement strand
TCAGTTATTGACCGGACAGTAGTGATAAGATGAATATAATTCTTTTATTAGGCACCTTGTCGGGATTGGGTGGAATCGAAACCTGCATCAAAACCGTTTGTCAGGGTGCGCTAGCAAACGGTGACACTATGCATGCGTTTGCGCTTTGTCCCAGCACAGCGAACAGCGAGTGGCACGAGAAAATTTCCTACAGCGAAATAGAAAACAACTCAAGGTCGCTAAAATGGCAGATGTTGCGAACGGCGGTCCGACGTAATCGTTGTAATCAATAGCTAAACTATTCTATTGGTAAGATTGGCTCTTCTTGTCTCTGGAATCAGACTCCCCGTTGTGTCCTGGCTGCATTTCTCAATGCGCCTGAAGCAACGAACGGCCTTTCTGCGCTTTGCAAGTAACCGTTCACATCCCCCTTTTGAAATTGCTGCGGAAATCAAGCAGAAAAATGGTATTTCATCGAACTGCGTATATTTGGTTTACAATGGCGTTGACACCGCTAACGCTAGGCTGTTGCCGCGCTCTGATTCAGGGTCGCTTCGGCTGTTGCATGTTGGCCGTATAATGATTGGTCACCAAAAACGGACGGATGATCTTTTGCATGCGCTCGCGACCATTCACGGCGAATGGCATCTTGATATCATGGGCGCTGGAGAAGACGTTCCCGCGCTTCAGAGGCTTTCCGAGCAGCTCGGAGTTGCAAATCGGCTGACCTGGCATGGCTGGCGACGGGATCCGTGGAGGAGCGTCGATGCTGTAGATGCCCTCGTTCTTTGCTCTGCTTTCGAAGGTTTCCCAATGGTTGTCGGCGGCGGCGGGGATCCGCGCATAGATGGCGCTGAGCCCGTCCCGGCCAGCTGTCTGGTTGCGTGAGTGGCGCGCCGTGGTGGGGTGACGGAGGGGTATCGCAGATGCCCCGGCGGCTGGGGGCGCGAAGGCAAGCCCCGGATCGGAGAGGACGGCGCTCGTAGAGCCTGCCAGAATTGCGGGCAAGCACGGCGCCGACCATAACCTGNNGGCCGCCTGTTCCTATGTGCCGGCTGCCGTACGCAGGTGATCGTCTGCAGCTGCTGCGACCGGGGGCAGATCTATTGCCCTGCTGGCTGTGCCGCCCGGGCGCGGCGGCAGAACGTCCTCGCGGCCGGGCAGCGCTACCAGCAGACCCGTCGCGGTCGCCAGATGCATGCCGCCCGGATGGGCCGTTACCGGTCCCGGCGAGAAATAGTGACGCATCACGGTTCACCCCCTCTGGCGGCGGATGATCTGCTGCCGCCGGACGCGATGACGCTCACGCCCGACGATGCTTCCCCTGCTGACGGCCGCCGGCCGCCGGCTTCGCACTGCCACTGGTGCGGCCGTAGCTGCCTGCCGCAGCTCCGGCAGGGGTTCCTGCGTCGCCGCCGGCGTCATCGTGGCCGTGTTGGACACGACCGGACGGGGCTCGCACGCCATGGTGACGTCGGCTGACATCGAGGCGCAGATCCTGCGCTACTACCATGCCGAGAAATGGACGATCGGCACCATCGCCAGGCAGTTGCACGTGCACCACAGCGTGGTGCACCGGGTGCTGGCGCAGGCCGGGTTGCCCGGGATCGGCACCGCGCCGCGGGCATCGCAGATCGATGCCTATCTACCGCTGATCCGCGAGACGCTGGAGAAGTTCCCGACGCTGACGGCAAGCCGCCTGTTCGCGATGGTGTGCGAGCGCGGCTATCCCGGCCGCCCCGATCACTTCCGCCATCTCATTGCCCTGCACCGGCCACGCCGCCCGGCGGAGGCGTATCTGCGGCTGCGCAGCCTGCCCGGCGAACCGGCGCAGAGCCTGCCCCCGCGAAGGCGGGGGTGGACTGGGGGCATTTCGGCCATCTGCAGATCGGCCGCGCCCGCCGCCCGCTGATGGCGTTCGTCATGGTGCTGAGCCACTCGCGGCAGATTTTTCTCCGGTTCTTCCTCGATGCCCGGATGGAGAATTTTCTCCGTGGTCACGTCGCTGCGTTCACCGCCTGGGGCGGCGTTGCGCGTGTCTTGCTCTACGACAATCTCAAGAGCGCGGTGTTGGAACGGCGTGGCGATGCGATCCGCTTCCATCCCGGCCCGCTGAGCTTCGCCGGGCACTACCGCTTCGAGCCGCGTCCCGTCGCCCTCGCCCGCGGCAATGAAAAAGGCCGCGTCGAACGTGCCATCGGGTATGTCCGCCTTGCCTTCTTCGCAGCCCGCAACTTCGCCGATCTCGACGACCTCAATGCTCAGAGCCTGCCCTCGCGAAAGCGGGGGCCGAGGCGTGGTGCCGCGGTCTGGCCGCCGACCGGCGTTGTCCGGGCGCGCCGGACCGCACCGTGCGCGAGGTGTTCGCCGAAGCGGTGCCCCGCCTGTTGCCGTTGCCCGACAATCCCGTCCCGCGGCTCGAGCGCGTCGCGGTCAAGGTCGGCAAAACGCCCTATGTGCGCTTCGACCTGAACGACTACTCGGTGCCCCATACCCATGTGCGCCGGGTGCTGACCGTGCTCGCCGACACCCATGAGGTGCGCATCGCCGACGGCACGCGCGTGCTCGCCTGCCACCGCCGCAGCTACGACAAGGGCGTGCAGATCGAGCAGGACGAGCACATCCAGGCGCTGGTCGCGCACAAACGTGCCGCGCGCCAGCATCGTGCCACCGACCGGCTCGCCCAGGCTGCCCCCGCCAGCCAGGCTTTGAGCCGGTGCCGCAGGCAGCCGACGCGAAGCGTCGGCAGGCGAGAAGGGAAGGCGAGACTTGCGAGCCGCCCCCTCCTGCTGCGCGCCGCCGAGCGCGGTACTAATCTGGGCGCCATCACCGTGGGCCTGCTCCGGTTGCTCGACCGCTACGGTGCCGCCGAACTGCAGGTCGCCATCCGCGAGGCGCTCGACCGCGGCGTGCCGCATCCCAACGCCGTTCGCATCGCACTGGAGCGCCGGCGCGAAGCCCGCGGAGAAGCGCCGCCGGTCGCCACCGAGCTGCCCCCGAATGTGCAGGCGCGCGATGCGCCGGTGCAGCCGCACGCCCTCGAAACCTATGACCAGCTCAAGGATGCCGCCGATGAATGACCCCGATGCCCTGCGCGCCCGCGCCGAGGCGCTGCATCTGCCCGGCTTGCTCGCCCACTGGCCCGAGGCCGCCGCGTCCGACTGGCTCGCGAAACTGCTCGACTGGGAGGAGCAGGAACGCCGCCGGCGCAGCCTGGAACGACGGTTGAAGGACGCGCATATCGGCCGCTTCAAGCCGCTCTGCGACTTCGACTGGACCTGGCCGAAGCGCCGCGACCGCGCCGCCATCGAGGCCCTCATGGCACTCGACTTCCTGCAGGACGCCGCCAACATCGTGCTGGTCGGCCCCAACGGCGTCGGCAAGTCCATGGTCGCGCAGAACATCGCCTACCAGGCCCTGATCGCCGGACACCCCGTGCTGTTCGCCAGCGCCGGACAGCGGCTCGGCGATCTCTGTGCGCTGGACAGCGATTCCGCCCTGCGCCGCCGACTGCACCACTACGCTCGCCCGCAGCTGCTGGTGATCGACGAGGTCGGATACCTCTCCTACTCCAACCGCCACGCCGACCTGCTGTTCGAGCTGGTGTCGCGACGCTATCAGGCCAGGAGCACGCTGATCACCACCAACCGCCCGTTCGCCGAATGGCGCGAGGTCTTCCCCAACGCCGCCTGCGTCGTCTCGCTGATCGACCGCCTGGTCCACAACGCCGAGATCATCGCCATCGATGGCGAGTCCTACCGCCTCAAGGAAGCCCGCGAACGCACCGAGCAGCGCGCCCGCCAGCGCCGCGCAGCCAAGACATGACCAACGCAGCCGAACCGCCGCCGCCGACGGTCAAGCGCCCCTGGGCGACCCACGTCCTCATCCCCACTCTGTGGACGCCCGAACCGGCGCTCGCCGTGTGCGAACTGCTCGATGACCTCCTGGACGCTGTCGGCAACCTCTACGCCCGCCAGATCCAGGATCTGCTTCGCGACGAACAGGGGCACGGCGATGCCGCCGATGTCACAGCCGGCGGCGACGATCCCGCCGACGATCGCCCGTTCTGACCCGCGCGCTCGCCGCCGGCGACCACAGGCTGGACCCTTCGCTTACCGAACGGCAGATGTCAGCGGCGCCGCCGACGGTGACAAACCGGGCCGCTGACGCGCACCGGCCCGCCCGGGGCAGAACCCACCCGAATGCTCCGTCCGGTTGCCCGGCAACGCCTCGGTGCCGCCCAGAACGGCACGCGCGGCCGACAACCATCACATGCGCAACAAAGACGCGCCATCTATGCGCGGATCCCCGC
>PLTJ01000439.1:22550-22826 GCA_003164455.1 Acetobacteraceae bacterium | reverse complement strand
GTCTGCGAGGCCGGCAGCAGCGACAGGCTGTCCACCCGCTTGTCGCGGATCAGTGCCTGCGCCAGCTTGGCGTCGCCCTGGATCACGTTCACCAGGTCGAACACCACGCGGCGCTCGGCGCCCATCACCAGGTCCAGGTTGCGCAGGCCGACGTCGAAATCGACGACGACGACTTTCAGTCCGCTCTGCGCCAGCGCGGCGCCGAGGGCTGCCGCCGACGTCGTCTTGCCGACCCCCCCCTTGCCCGACGTCACGACCAGGACTTCAGCCATTCGT
>PLTJ01000439.1:0-22525 GCA_003164455.1 Acetobacteraceae bacterium | reverse complement strand
CCGGTGAAGCCCGCCACCACGCGGCCGCGCAAGGTGCCGTAGACGTGCACGGAGCCGCCGGCGAATACCTCGGCGCCGGAGGCGATCGATCCGATCACCGTCACGTCGCCCTTGGGATAGATCACCGACTGGCCGGAGCGCACCGGCTCGGCGATGACCAGCCCGGCCGCCTCGGGCGGTGCCGCGGGTTCGGGCTCGGCGGCCGGCAGCTCGACCGTGCCGGTGGCGCGGCCACCCGGGATGGGACGGCCCCATTCGGCCGCTCCCGCCCAGGACGGGTCGGCGCCCTCGACCGCCAGGATGCGCAAGCCGCGTCCTTGCAACGCTCGCACCAGGCCGGGCAGGTCGGCATCCTCGGCAGTGACCCCGGCAAGATCAACCACCACCGGCTTGCTGTCGAGAAAGGTCGGCGAGCGCGCCACCTGGGCGTCGAGTTCGGCCAGCCACGTCTCGACCGGCGGCTCCGGCCGCAGCACGAGGACAAGGAAGGAGCGGCCATAGACTCGGAAGGCCGGGCTGGAGCGGGGGGCGGCGGTCACTCCCGCCCGGTATCCGGGTGGGCAGCCGGAAGCAATGAAGAATTCCGCCTGCACCCAGGATTTGTGGTCTTGACGGATCGGCCAACGCAGTATCCGGGAACGGTGGGCCGAGTCCCGGGCACGCGACCTGCATGGCCTCGACGCGGCGGATCGCCGCCCTTGCCGGACAACCGCCCGCTTGCACCGCCGCAGCCCGGCGTGTAAGGGTGCCTCCATTGCGAATAACTCTCATTTGCAAATCTGGGCAGGGCCGCATGGTCGTCAGTATGATCATCGTTTTCCGTGAAGCGATGGAGGCCGGGCTGATCGTCGGCATTATCCTGGCGGCAACCGCTGGCGTCGCCGGGCGTGGGCGCTGGGTTGCCGGAGGAATCGCGGCCGGAGTCGCCGGGGCCAGCCTGGTGGCGGGCTTCGCCGCCGCCCTGTCCGACGCCTTCGAAGGCACCGGCCAGGAAGTGTTCACCGCGGCGGTCCTGATCTTCGCGGTGGTCATGCTGAGCTGGCATATCCTGTGGATGTCGCACCACGCCCGCACCATGGCCGCCGAACTGCGCCAGGTGGGACAGGCCGTGCGGCTCGGCCAGCGCTCGCTCGCCGCCCTGGCCGCCGTCGTCGCCGTGGCCGTGATGCGCGAGGGCGCGGAGGTGGTGCTGTTCCTGTACGGCGTCGTCGCGGCGTCGCACACCACCGCGATGTCGCTCGCCAGCGGCGGCGTGGCCGGATTGGCGCTGGCCTGCCTGGCCTGCGGACTGCTGTATCGCGGGCTGGTCATCATCCCGCTGCATCGCCTGTTCAGCGTGACCAACGGGCTGATCGCGCTGCTGGCCGCCGGCATGGCGGGACAGGCGGCGGCGGTGCTGCACGGGGCTGATCTGCTGCCGGGCTGGGGCGAGCATCTGTGGAACACCAGCGCCATCCTTGCCGACGATAGCTTCGCCGGGCGCAGCCTGCACGCCCTCGCCGGTTACTCGGCCCGGCCATCCGGCATCCAGCTCGCGGCCTGGCTCGCCACGCTGGCGATGCTGGCGGTCTGCTCGCGCGCGATCGGCCGGCCGAGGGTCCGTCCCCTCGCCGCCGCGGCGATGCTGGGTGCGCTGCTGGCCGGCGGTTCATCGGCCCGCGCCGAGGATCTGCCGGTGCTGGTGTTTCACAATCACCGCTTCGAGCCGGCCCGCATCGAGGTGCCAGCGCATGTGAAATTTCGCCTGCAGGTCAAGAACACCGACGACACGGCCGATGAATTCGAGAGCAATGACCTCAACCGCGAGAAGCTGGTGACCCCGGGCGGAACCATCACGGTCTTTCTCGGGCCGCTCGATCCCGGCGACTATAAATTCTTCGGCGACTTTCATCAGGATACCGCCCAGGGCGTGTTGATCGCGAAATGATCCGGGTTCTGTTTGGGCTGGCCACAGCGCTGGCGCTGCTGGCACCGCTGCGGGCGGGCGCCGACTACCATGTGGTGTCGCCCTACGAGATCGACCTCGGCGAGCTGGAAATCGAGCATAACGGCGACGCCGTCTTCGATCGCCGCCGATCGCAGACCGGGGCGACGAGCTATACCACCGAACTCGGCACTGGTCTGACGCCGTGGTGGCACAGCGAGATCGAACTCGGCTTCGACCGCGCGCCGGGCAGCGGCCAGCCGACCCTGCTGAGGCAGGCCGTGTGGGAAAACATGGTCCAGTTGACCGAGCCCGGGGAGGCGTTCGCGGACTTCGGCTTCTACTTCGAATACGGCCAGTCAACCACCAGCGGCGCCGCCGCCGCGCCCAACGAGATCACCTTCGGCCCGGCGATCGCCAAGGATATCGGCCGCACCGTTCATACGATCAACCTGTTCCTCACCCGCCAACTGGGGCCAGACCAGACCAGCCCCGGCCTGGACTTCAGCTACGCCTGGCAGAGTCGTTGGAACGTCTGGGCGCCGCTGTCGCCGGCGGTGGAAATCTACGGGGACGCCGGTATCCTGGGTCACTCGCCGAGCCTGTCGCGGCAGCAATTGCTGGCCGGTCCGGTTGCCATCGGCGCGCTCAGGCTCAATCAACTCGGGCTCGGCAACAGCGGCAACCTGAAATACGAGGTGGGCTGGTTGTTCGGGGCGACGCCGGCGAGCGCCCACGGCACGCTGCGCTGGCGGATCGAACTCGAAACGCCGTTCTGACACGGCCGCCCCCCTTCACGGCACCCGGGCCAACCTCGCGAGATCCGGACGGCGGTCGGGTGGGACGAAGTAGAAGCAGAACACATAGGGGTCCGACACCGCGAAGCTGGCCGGCGAGGGCGACGCGCGTTGCATCGCGGCCGGATCGAACTGCGCGATCGGGCGCCAATCGCCATAGAACTCGTACCAGCCTTCATAGCCGAGTTGGGCCAGCAGGTCCGGCACGCGGCGTGTGCTGCCGGGGCGGTGGCGTTCCTCGATCTCCACGGACAGCACGGGGTGGCAGCGGCGCAGGGTGGCGGGGGCGCCGCGCAGCACTTCCTCCTCCGCTCCCTCGGCGTCCAGCTTGATGGCGGTGACGTCGTCGAGTTCCAGCGCATCCAGCGGCAGCACCGGCACGGTGTAGCGGCGTATCGATTCGATGCGTGGGTCATCGGCCTGCAATGCGGCGTAGTCCTTGGCGACCGACGCCCACTGTTCCTGCGCCTCGCCGGCCACGACCGGCACCTCCAGGCGCAACGTGCCGGCGGCGTTGCCAAGCGCTTCGGGGCGCAGGACGACGTGCGCGGGGATGCGTCCCCAGTGCGTTCGCATGGCCTGTTGCAGACGGTCAAAGGCGGTCGGCAGCGGCTCGAAGGCCAGGATTCTGGTCCAGGGCAGGTCGGCGAGCGCGAGGGTCAGACTGCCGGAATGGGCCCCGACATCGACCAAAGTACCGGGGCGGAACAACGCGCGATGAAAGTCAGGCTCATCCATTCAGCGTGCGCACCTGCTCCTGCAAGCGTCGCAGGCAGTTGCGCAGCATGGCCCACTCCTGATCGCTCAGCCCGGCGGCCAGTTGCGCTTCCAGCGCCAGAGCAAGCGGCATGATGCCGTCATGCACCACCCGGCCCTTGCGGGTCAGGCGCAACAGGCGGGCGCGGCCGTCATGCGGTGCCGGTCCCTGCTCGAGCAGGTTCGCGGCCACCAGGGCGGCAGCGGCACGGCTGACCTTCACCTTGTCCATGTCGGTGCGTTCCGCCACCGTGCTGGGGGTGACAGTGCCGTACCGTCCCACCACGGCCATGACGCGCCATTCCGCAACACTCAACCCGAACGCCGCCTCGTAGCGGCGGGCGAACAGGCGTGAGGTGAGGCCAGCCGTAACCGCCAGCTCGTAGGGCAGGAACTCCTCGAGCAGGAAGGCGTTACCATGAGGAAAGGCATCACCGGCATTGCATCCAGCGACGTCGGCGTGGGTGTCCCCGATTGATTTCATTTTCAACCACCCGTGAGTCCGGATTCTTAGCATAACAGGGGGGGCCGATTGAAAGAAAATACGCGGCGGCGCGCAATAATAATCATTCTTACGCCACCGCGGGCGTCAGCCGGCGAGGTCTGCCAACCTCTCCCGACCTCAGCTGATCGGAACCGCATGGTCGAGACCCTGTTCGACCATCTGCCCGGGCGCCTCCGCCGCGCCCTGGATACCGCCGGTCCGATTCAGCCGACACGCTGATGCTCCTGTCGGGATCGGAACACTAGCTCGACACCGACTGCACCGCCGAGAAGGCCGCGGTCTGCGCGCCCATCTGCACATCCA
This sequence comes from Acetobacteraceae bacterium, assembly GCA_003164455.1. GTDB lineage: Bacteria > Pseudomonadota > Alphaproteobacteria > Acetobacterales > Acetobacteraceae > Rhodovastum. The sequence continues at coordinate 18,240 of PLTJ01000439.1, read as the reverse complement.
GCGTGCCGCTGTTGTCCACCACGCCGGTGACCGTGCCGGACACGGTGAACGGCAGCGCCGAGGTGGTCCCGGTCGAACCGGTGCCGGTTACGGTCACGTTGTACGAGCCGTCGGCCAGCGTGTTGCCCTTCGAGTCCTGGCCGTTCCAGGTCCAGGTGTTGCTGCCCGCCGTGGCCGCGACGGTGGTGTCCAGCACCTGGGTGCCGGCGGCGTTGGTGATGGTGATCTCCGCCGTGCCGGCGGTGGGGTCGGTGAAGGTCAGCGAGCCGCTGCTGTTCTGCAACGGCATCTGGTCGGCGGAGACCTGCACCGTTTTCCCCACCATCGCCGAGGATTGCAGCAGCTGGCCGGACTGCGTCAGCGAGATCAGCTGGGTGAGGGCGTTGTTGGTGTTGATCTGCTGCTCGACACCGGAGAACTGTACCAACTCGCTGGTGAACTGGTTGGTGTCCAGCGGGCTGGTCGGGTCCTGGTTCTGCAACTGGGTCATCAGCATCCCCAGGAAGTCCTGGAAGTTGCCGGACAGCGAGTCCAACGCGTTCTGGGTGGAGGAGGTGCTGGTGCTGGCGGCCGTGCTGGCGGCGGCGATACTCATGGTTGCGTTTCCTTCAGGCCGTGATGTCGATGCCGGCACGCAGCCAGCGCACCGTGCGAGGGGTGTCGTCTTCCAGGTCGTTTGAGCCGTCGGCCATGCGCCACGGACCGGAAGCGTAGCCGTCGCGCTGCGGTCCCCGGTTCGACCCGTTGCCGGCGTCGCTGGCACCCGAGCCGGTCGATTGGGCCCCCGGCGTGGCGGGTGACGGGGCGTTGCGCGACGGGTCCGCGGACGCGTTGGACACGGTCGCGGCCAGGTGGAAGGTGACCGAACGCCCCTCGGCCGGCACCCCGGCCTGGTCGANNCGAGCCGGATTTGCAGGCGCCCGAGCTCCGGCGGATCGAGGCGAACCGTCACCTGCCGGGAGCCCTGCCCGCCGCCGAGCGACACCAGGGCGGACACGGCCTGTTGGGCCGGGCTTGGCGACTCCGATGACGCGGCCAGCGCGGATGGGGTCGGCGCCGCCGGCCCGGTGGCCGGCGTGGCGGTCACGGTGCGCGGGGCCACGGCAGTCACTGATGGCGTGGCCGGGACCCCCATGTCGGCGGGGCTGGCCGGCGCCGCTGCCGGGGCAACGAGCGCGGTGGCGTCTGGGGCGGGGGCAGGCGACGTCAGTGCCGTCGCGTCCGGTCGGGCGCGCCCTGCCGCCGCACCCGGCACTGCCGGATCGGCAGGGCTGTCCGTGCCTGGCGCCGCGGCGGCGGGGGAATCGGCTTGCGGTGCGGGCGCGTTGTCGCCGGCGCTGGCCGACACATGGTCCGTCTCGCTCGGCCCGGACAGGCGGGAGGGGATGCCGACAGGCGCATCCTGGATCGCCGCCGAAGCGGGCGGGAACACCTCGGCCAGCCCCGCCGCCACGGCGTTGCTCGACACCTGACGGACGCCGATGGCGCCGCCGCGAGCTGCCCGGGCCGGCGCGGCGTCTGGCGCGGCAACGACGGCAGCCGCGGACAGGGCCGCGTCGGCGACACTGGTCTGGCTTGCTGGCGGCAAGCCGGCCGCCTTCGGATCGCGTGGATCGGAACCGGTTGGCGGCGTGCCGGCCCAGCGGAGGGGCTGGGGAACTAACGGCATCGCCGATAGCGTGTTCGTCGCCGGCGATGACGACGGCGACGCGCTGCCCATTGCCCCGGACGCCGTGTCCGGAGTGCTCCCTGGCCACGACGCGTCGGCGGACAACGGCGTCATCGCACCGGGCTGCGTACGCAGAGTACCGCCAGGCGGCTCCACGGCAGCCATGGCGTCTTCCGGCACATCCTGCCCGCCCGGCTGCTTTACCTCGGCCAGCGTGATGGTGGGCACGGAGGAAACTGCTTCGATCTTCCCGGTGAAAGCGGAAGTCATCGCATTGGCCGATCTGCTGCCGATGTCCTGCGAGTCCGCCAGTCGTTGCTGATTGCGGGGCCACGGCGTCACCCGGGTCCGGCTCGATTGGACGAGCTTGCCCTGGGCGTTCGTCGAGACGCGCCTCACCCATCCGGCGATCGGCGTGACATCAGCGCCAGGCGACGTCACCGCGGTCGTGTCGGTTTGCGCGCCACGCGCCGGCAGTTGACTGGATGGGCGCCCCCCCCCGGCCGCCCCGGTGACGGAAGCCGGCGCGGCCTCGAGGATGCCGGCAAGCTGGGTCGCGAACGGTGAGGCGAGGACCACCGCCGTCGCCGTCGGTGCCACGGACGGCTGACTAGGCACGACAGGCACAGTGGAAACGGCGAGAGCGGGCATTAGGATTCCTTGGTCGGGCGGCGTGAGCGGTGCACGCGTGCCCGGGGCGCTGCCTCCCCGCCTAAGCATCCGTCGTGCCAGGGCGATTCCGCCTGTCCACTGGTGCAACGGCCGGACTGGCGATTCCGATCGGGTCGGCGAACTGCGCAGGCCGGCAGATCATGCCGGGTCCGACGTGCCGGGTGGCGTCCCAAACCGGCCGCAGACCCGAGGCGCAGCGCCGCCGCGCGACTGGCACGGTTCATGCCAAACGGGAGCCGTCGTGGTGCGCGCACCGCCGCCCCAGCCCAACCGTCAGGAGACCCGCATGTCCATCCTAGGCGCCATGAACACCGCCGTCAGCGGCCTCGCCGCGCAGTCGGCCGCATTCAGCAACATCAGCGACAACGTGGCGAACAGCCAGACCGTCGGCTTCAAGGGCGTCGATACGAGTTTCAACGACTACCTGACCACCAGCACCGCCACGGCGAACGACCCCGGCACCGTGGTGGCGTCGCCGGAGTATACGAACACGGTGCAAGGGACGATCACCTCGTCGACCAACTCGCTGGCCCTGGCGATCAGCGGCCAGGGCTTCTTCGACGTCAGCCAGCCCACCGGCACCACCAGCACTGGCTCGCCCCAGTATGCCAACCAGCAGTACTACACCCGCGACGGCGACTTCACGCTCAACAGCAGTGGTTACCTGACCAACGATTCGGGCCAGTACCTCAATGGCTGGGTCACCGATTCCAGCGGCGTACTCAACAAGAGCGCGGTCGTGCCGATTCAGGTGTCACAGACCGTCTATGCACCCGTGGCAACCGACAGCATGACCATGACGGCCAACCTGCCGGCCGGACTGGTGAGCACCGTCGCCGAAGATGGCAACGGCAATGTCAGTGCCATGTACGACAGCACCGGTACTCAGGTGTCGGCGATCCAGCCGGAGGCGCAGGTCTACGATGCCGAGGGCACCGCGCACACGGTCGAGTACACCTGGACGCCGGAGCCCACCGGCGCCGAGAACGCCGCCGGCACCTATTCGACCACCGCCAACACCTGGGTGCTCAGCGCCAGCATGGACGGCAACGACCTCGGCGAAGTGACCGTCAACTTCAACTCCAATGGCACGCTGGCCGGCATCGGCCCGGAGACCGGCGGCGCCGTCGCCACGAGCGGCACCGGCACGGCGACGCCGGGCGACACGCTCATCGGTGCGGCGCCAAGCTACAGCAACTCCACCAGCGGCACGATCACCTACGATACGGGGCTGCCGACGGCGAGTGGCAGAGCCCAACAGATCACGCTCAATCTCGGCGACATCGGCGAGACCAACGGGGTGACCCAGTTCTCCGCCAGCAGCTTCACCCTGCGCGGGCTCAACCAGGACGGTGTGGCACCCGGCAGCTTCACCGGCATCTCCACCGAAACCTCGGGCGACATCTACGCGAACTACGACAACGGCCAGACCCGGCTGATCGCCCAGGTGCCAGTGGCGACCTTCGGCGACGCCGATGCGTTGCAGTCCCAGAACGGCAGCTCCTACACGGTGACCAACGGCTCCGGCAATCCATCGTTGCAGGACGCCGGCACCAACGGCGCCGGCAGCCTGGTCACCAGCTCGGTGGAGTCCTCCAACGTCGACATCGCCAGCCAGTTCAGTCAGCTGATCGTCGCGCAGAATGCCTATGCGGCCAACGCGAAAGTGGTGACCACGGCGGATCAGTTGATGCAGACGACCATCGGCATGATGACGGCATGATGTGCGTCCGCCGCGGTTGAGCCTCGGGCAGGGTCGGCCAGGGACATAGTGAGATGAGCCTCGCCTCCGCCCTCTCCATCGCCACCGGCGGGCTGGCCAACGTCACCAGCCAGCTTGCGGTGGTGTCGCAAAACGTCAGCAACGCCAATACGGCGGGCTACACGCTCGAGATCGGCCAGCAGACCGCGCTGAGCGCGGACGGCATGGCCTTGGGCGTGCTCACCGGCCCCACCGTGCGCAGCATCAACACCACGATGCAGGCCGAGGCATGGCAGCAGGACGCCACGGTCGCGGGGATGACCGTGACTTCGCAGGCGCTGTCGGCGGTCGACGCGGCACAAGGCACACCGGGTGCCGGTGACGACCTGGCCAGCCTGACCGGCGCGCTGAGCGATGCCTTCACCACGCTGTCGGCCGATCCATCTTCGAGCGCCGAGCAGACCGCCGTGGTGACCGCGGCGAGCAATCTCGCCGGCGCCATCAACAGCGTGGCCCAGGCGGTCGGCACGCAGCGCCAGGCCGCGGATGATTCGGCGATCCAGGAAATCTCGCAGCTGAACACGGCGCTCGCCAGCATCGGCACGCTGAGTACCCAGATCAGCACATTGTCGAATCAGGGCACCAGCACGGCGGCGTTGGAGGATCAGCGCGATGCCGCCATGAGCACCGTGGCCCAGCTGACTGGCGCCAGCTTCCTAACCCAGCCGAACGGCAGCGTGCAGGTGATCCTGCCCTCCGGCACCACGCTGCCGACCGATGGCTCGGCAGACCTGCAACTCGACGCCTCACAACTCAGCCCGCACTATGCGGCCCGCTGCGTTACTCTCGACGGCCGGGACATCACGTCGCAGCTTACCGGCGGCAGCATCGGCGCCAACCTTGCCCTGCGCGACACCGTGATGCCGACCTTCCAGGCCGAGCTTGACGAATTCTCGCACGACCTGGCCACGCAGTTCAGTGCGGCCGGGCTGAACCTGTTCACCGACGGCAGCTCGCCGGTGGCGGCGGCATCGACGACGGGGCCGGTGCAGACCGGCTATGTGGGTCTGGCGAACCGGATCCAGGTGAATCCTGCCGTTGCCGCCGACCCGTCGCTGGTGCAACAGGGCACCAGCGGAACCGCCATAAGCGCCAGCGACCAGACGGTCATCGATGCGGTACTGAACCAGGCGTTCGGACCGACCACTGCGTCCACGGCCGCGCCGCCCCAGGTGCGGGGGCTGGGGCCGTCCGGTACGTTGTCCGCTCCGTTTTCCAGGCCGCAGACGTTGGCGGACTTCGCCTCGGACGTGATGTCGGCGCAGAGCGGCGCCAGCAGCGATGCCAGCGCGAGCCTGACCACCGCGCAGGCCGCGCAGACCACCCTCAACAACAGTGTCGCCGCCGTTTCAGGCGTATCGGTCGATACGGAGATGTCCACCATGATTGGACTGCAGAACGCCTACGCCGCCAATGCCCGCGTCATCACTGCGATCCAGAGCATGTGGACCTCGCTACTCGATATCGGCACTTCGGCATGAGCATCGGGGCAGTGAGCGGCATGGTTCAGTCCGGGCTGCTGGCACAGTTGGTCGCCGACAACACGGCAACGCAGACGCAACTGGACAAGCTGACCCAGCAATCGGCCAGCGGGCAGGTTGCCGACACCTATGGCGGCCTGGGCAACACCGCGTATGTGTCGATCGACCTGCGGCCACAGATGGCGCAGGTGACGGCCTGGCAGCAAAACATCACCACCGCCACCACGCAGCTGGACACCACCCAGAGCGTGCTCGGCCAACTGGAGAGTATCGCCAGCACGTTCAGCTCCGATGCGCTCGGCGCGGACATGACGACGTCCACTGGGGCCACGGCGCTGGCAGCCCAGGCGCAGGACGCGCTGCAGCAGGTCGCCGGCCTGCTCAACACGCAGTCGAACGGACAATACGATTTTGCCGGCACCGATTCCGCCAATCCCCCGATCAGCACCGCCAACCTCGCCACGTTCACCAACGCCGCCGGCGCGCAGGTGAGTGGGCTCGGCACCAGCGCCGGCTCGACAGCGCTAGTCGATTCGCTGGTAACCCTGGCAACCACGGCGGACTTCGCCTATCCGGGGTCATCCGCCTCCGACACCACGCCAACCGCGTTGCTGACGCCGACCGGACAAGGCCAGAACGTGGCGACGGCCTTCGTTGCCGGACAGAACAGCTACGCCACGCAGTCGGGCAGCGGTACCACCGGCTCGTATGTCCGCGACCTCATCGCCGGACTGGCGGGTCTGGCCGGGCTCAGTTCCACCACCGCCAACGAAAGTACGCTGCAATCCTATGGTTCCGCCGTTTCGCAACTGCTGCAGGGAGCGGCCACCGCGATCACCACCGAGGAGGCCGGGTTCGGCCAGGTGCAGTCGGATCTCACGACCCAAAGCACTGGCCTGTCGGACACCCTGACCAGCCTGACCACGCAGGTTTCCAGCGTCGAGAACGTGAACATGACCGCAACCGCGACCGCACTGTCGCAGGTGCAGACGCAGTTGCAGGCATCCTACCAGCTCATTGCCGGACTCAAGAGCCTGTCGCTGACCGACTACCTGTAGGCGAACGGGCCGGCTTCATTCGATATTAAGCAACGCCTGAGAGAACGGGGACGGTGGCCAGGATGGCCATCGAACGGACGAAAACGGGAAAACGCCGATGTCAAACCTTGTTCTCGAACTGCGTCAGGGCGACATGATGATCGTCAATGGCGCGTCCATCCGGTTTCGCAGCAAGGCCCGCATCGAGCTGGCCGCCAAGGCGCGCTTCCTGTTCGGCAAGCAGATCATGCCGCCAGACACCGCCGACAGCCCGGCACGACGCATCTATTTTGCCCTCCAGACCGCCTATATCGGCACCGATGACGAGCGCGTCGGGGGCCTGGCAAACGCGCGCAGCCTGATCGCCGAGTTCCAGGCGGCAACCACCTCGGCGCTGGCGCGCGATATCCTGGACCGGGCGCTGGCAGCGGCTGAAAAGGACGACTGTTACTTGGCATTGAAGCTCGTACGGCGGGTCATCCGCCACGAGGATGCGATCCTGAACCGGATCGTCCACTGAAGGTTCATGGATGAATGACGGCCCCGGCCCGGGCGCGGATACCCCACCGGGCGAGCGTCAGGCAAACAGCGACAACATCGGGTTGCTACTGGTGCTGCTGCTGTCGTCGCCACCGAACAGCGACAGGATCGAGGTGTTGCTGTCACCGCCAAGCAGTGACAGCACCGTGTTGGTGGTGGGCGTGGTGGCCGACCAGTCGGTAGGGTCCTGGACTGCCTGGATAAGATACCGTTCCGACATCTTGGCCACTTTTGTCGGATCCTGAAAATCCGAGAGCTTGATTTTGCTGGTCAGGAACGCAACCTGCTGGTCATAGCTCATGTTGGCGTAGGTGGTGTAGGAGATGCCGGTCTGCGCCACCACGACCGGCAGCGCCGCCGTGCTGGTCATCAGCGCGGTGATACTGGTGAACTGCGAAGCGGTACGAGTGAAGGCAAGCGCATTCTGCATGCCAGGGGTCGTGGTGTTCTGCGCCGCCTCGAAATTGTTCTCCACATAGGAATTGACGACGCTGGTGACGCCAGCCGTGTCGAGCGGGTCGTTGGCGAACTGGTTGAAGGCGTTGGCGAAGATCTGATAGCTGGAACTTCCGATTTTCTGCACGGTGGAACTGGAGGACGAGGGGTCCTGGGTCAGCAACTGCTTCGTCAGCGCGGGGGAGGTGAGCAGGTTGGAAACATTGAAGGCACCGAGGACAACCTTGAGAGAGCGATAGTCCTTCATCAGCGCATCGGCGGAGGTGAGCTTTGGCGCCTGCGCCTTGAAATAGGCGATGTCCGCCTGCATCTGCGCGTTGCCGCTTGCCCATTTGGTGGCGAGCGTCTGTTCGTTCTTGGTGTCGACGAGGTAAGCGGCGATGGCCCCGCCGGGATTGGCGGAGATGGAACCGATGGACATCGTGGCCTCCGTGTGCGGCCTGCCGGCGAATTCCGGCCGGACCAAAATGACCCCGACGGATAAACGGCCGGTTAAACATTTCGCGGGATGTTTCAGTCGTGCGCAGCGGCAAAACTTCGCGGCCGCACGTAGTTGACCGGACCGTAACAAAAGGAACTCACCATGTCCGTCTTTTCCGTGAACACGAACCTCGGTGCGATGGCGGCTCTGCAGTCGTTGGGTCAGACGGCGCAGGCGCTGGCCGACACCCAGAACGAGATCTCGACCGGCCTGAAGGTCGGGAGTGCGGCAGATAATCCGGCCGTCTATGCCATTTCGCAGGCCATGAACAGCCAGATCTCCGGCCTGTCGGCGGTGCAGGACGGGCTTTCCTTCGGGGCCCAGGTGGTCAGCACCGCGTCCGACGCCGTAACCAGCATCGGTTCAACGCTGGCCTCGTTGCAGGACACGCTGACGCAGGCGCAGCAGCAGGGGCTGAGCACCGAGTCGATGCAATCCAGCATCAACGGCGCGCTGTCGGAGATCGACAGCTACGCCAACAGCGCGACGCTGAACGGCATCAACCTGCTTTCCGGCGCCACCGGCAACGGCGTCACCAGCACGAAACTGCAGGTACTGACCGACACCACCGGCGGTTCGTTCACGGTGGGCGGCACGGCGGGCAGCGCGCTCAACGCGACCTCGGCCGGGCTGGGTCTCTCCGGCCTGTCCGCGAGTTCGACCGCCGCGGAGATTCAGCTGGGGGCTATCTCGGACACCACGGCGATCGTTGGGCAAGGCGCCAATAAATCGACCACGTTGACGTTGCAAACGGCGTCGTACGCCACCGCGACCGGCACCGCGCAGAACCCAGCGCAGAAATATGTTTTCGTGTTCGATGACGGTAGTTCGACCGCCAATACCGAAGCCAACATCAACGCCGCCCTTAACGCCGACACCACCAACGGGGGTGCGTCCGTCGCCGGCAACGCGCTCGGCACGACCGCGTCATCCACGGCGGTGTTCGTCGATGATACGAATGCCACCTCCACCGGCGGTATCGCGCTGGCGGCGAACACCGACGGCAGCACCAACACGTACGGGTCCATTACCAGTCTCGGCAACGGCAACACCGAATACAGCTATGTCGATGCGGCGGACGCGAACGGCAACCCGACGTTGCAGACCAACGTCATCAGCGTGAACATCAAGGGCCTGACCACGGCGGCCGGAGACCAATCGGGCATCACCTCAGCCATCAGCGATTTGATGTCGGTGATGCAGGATGTCGGTTTCGGCGTGACCATCGACTCCAACAACAACCTGACGATCGCCGGCAACAACATCGACACCACCGCAGCCACCAATACCTCTGCGGTCACAAACCTGACGAGCAACACCACGTCGGCGGAGCAGGTTTCCGGTGCCTCCGCGGCGATCGCCAACGTCAGCGCGGCGGTCACCAAGCTCGGCAACATCACTTCGACGCTCGGCACGGCGTCGGACCACATCACCGGCATGCAGGGCTTCACCACCTCGCTCAGCAGTGCGCTCACCGCCGGCGTGGGGGCGTTGACCGACGCCGACATGGCGGCGGAAAGTGCCAAATTGACCTCGTTGCAGACCAAACAGCAGCTCGGNNCGTGGCCGGGCCCGATATGGCCCGGCCACCTTTCGTCGACTGAGTAATGTCATCTACAGGACCGTCCAATGCCTCGTACGCCAAGCTACTTCCGAACCCCCCAGATTGGCGCTGCGACTCCGCGCGAGACGGAAATCCTGGCCTTTGGCCTTTGCAACGACAGGCTGACCAAGGCCACGACGCCGCGCGAGCGGATCGATGCGTTGAGAAAAACACAGAATCTCTGGTCACTATTGGTGAGGGATCTCGGCGCGAAGGGCAATAAGTTACCAAACACGCTGAAGCAGAACCTCATCAGGCTCGGTTTCTGGGCAATGAGCTATGCCACCAGGGCCATGCTGCACGAACTGTCCGTCGCCCCGCTGATCGAAGTCAATCGCAACATGATCGACGGGCTGCGGGCGCAGACGCATATCCCGGAACCCACCCCGGCCGAGGCTTGGTCCAACCGCCAGATCACCGCCTGAGACGAACGCCACTCGATCGAACTGGTCGCTTTTCGGCGGCTGACGACGACTTGGCCGAACCCGTTATGGCCCGGCCGGTCTTTGCCGTCTGAGACAACCACTCGGACTTTCCCATGCAGCGCAATGCAGGCTACTTTCCCCCTCCCCGGCTCGGTGGCGCCACACCCCGCGAGACGGAGATTCTGGCATTCGGCCTCTGCAACGACCGCCTGTCGAAGGCCGACACGCCGCGCACACGGATCGAGGCGCTGCACAAAACACACCAACTCTGGTCGGTGCTGGTCAGGGATCTGCAGTCGCCGGGCAACTCTTTGCCCGAAACTCTCAAGCATCAGCTCGTGTCGCTCGGAACCTGGGCGATGATGTATTGTACCCGTGCAATCCCCAATGACCTGTCGGTGCAGCCCCTGATCGATGTCAATCGTAACATGATCGATGGTCTGCGCGCGCAGTCCGGTGCGACGAAGCCGTCGCCCTTCGCTCCGGTACCCGGCGGCCCCATGGCCTGGTCCGAACGCCAGCTCACGGCCTGACAGCGGCCCCTGCCCAAACGATTTGGCGCGTAGTCGGAATGGTGGACGACACTTGGCCGGGTTGGTCGTGGAACTCGATAATGACGATCCCCAACGCGGCGTCGATGCGCAGCGAGGGGTTCGGCGTCAACGGTCCCTGTACGGCGCCCGGCGTGGTTACGTAAAAGTAAAGCGCGGAAAGGATTCGTCTCAGGAAGGCGTCCAGTTGAACCGCGCCGCGAGCCAGCGCCGCAGCGCCAACATCGCAGTGGAGTCGGCGGCGATGGCGGCGGTGGCGGTGTTTGCCGCCCGCGCGTCCAGCAGGCGTACGCCCGGCGCGCTCGGCTGAAGCGCCTGGCTCGCCTCGGTCCCGGCGCGGCGCCATTGCGCCACCAGGTCGGCGGGGGTCAGCGGCGGCAGTACCAGGGCGAATTCGATCTGCGTGGCGGCAGCGGCCGACCGCCACGCCTCGGCCAGCGAACCGGTGGGCGGCGTGCCGCGCAGCGCAGTCATCAGTTCCAGGGCGGTCGGCACCTCCGGCAACAGCGGGTCGCAATGCAAGCCACTCTGCGTCGGCACACCCAGCGTGAACAGTGGCGTGGCCCCGGCAGCCGCCGCGTTGGCCAGCAACGATGGAACATTGGGACCGAGCAGAAAAACCGCGTCGACCGCGCGTCCCCGCAATGCCTGCAGCGACATGGCGGCGTCGTGTAGCCCGAAGGCCGGCACCGGCTCGATGCCCATCAGATGCAATCCCAGCAGCGCGGCCAGTTCGGGGCCGGCCGGCGCCGAGGTGGCGACGCGCAGGCGTGCCCCGGAGCGGAGCGCGCTCGCCGGCACGCGGCTGACCAGCACGCCGGAGGTGAGCCCGGCCATCACGGGCAGCCAATTGGCGACGTCGAAGCGGGCGCGCGGGTCCCCGGTCAGCCAGGCCAGCGGCGCTTCGCCCGGCAGTAGCAGCACAGTCTGGCCATCCGGGGCAACGCGCGTCTCGAACTGGTTGGCCGCCGTAACCCCATCGGCCCCGCCGGCCAGGGTCTGGCGCAGCGTGGTCTCGGGGGGAAGCGCGCGGGCGAACGCCTCCTCGATGACACCCGCCCAGCGATCCATCCGGCCGCCCCGCGGCCCGGCCACCAGGATTCTGACGCGATCGGGGAACGGCTCAGGTGGTGGCGCGGCGGCACGGATCACGGCCAGCGGCGTGGCTGCGCGGGCCCCGGCGACCGCGGCCATCCCACCAAGGACCAAAACGAATCCTCGCCGTCCGGTGCCACGGCGAGGCACCGACGTTTGTACACAACTTTCCGCCGTCGGCCGGGCGTCGAACATCCTGACCTCCTGCCAAGCACGGGGCCGACCGTCGAGGGCCGGCGGCTTCCCTCCTGCACCGGAAGCGCCGGCTTGTCAAAACTCCGGGCAAACGAGAGGGACGACCCAGCGGCGGATGTTGTCAGGAATCGTATGAAACGAGTGCCTCGAACGGCACATCGAGCCGTTTGCGACCGCCCAGGAAGTTCAGTTCGATCAGCGCGGCCGCGGCGGGGACCACGGCGCCGACATTGCGCAGCAACTGGATGCCGGCAGCCATCGTGCCACCGGTGGCCAGCAGGTCGTCCACCACCACCACGCGCTGCCCGGGCTCGACGGCGTCGGCCTGGATCTCGATCCGGTCGGTACCGTATTCCAGCGCGTAATCGAGCGGGACGGTCGGGCCGGGCAGCTTGCCGCGCTTGCGCAGCATGATGAAGCCGCAGCCAAGCTTCAGTGCCAGCGGCGCCGCCACCAGAAAGCCGCGCGACTCGATGCCGGCCACGAGATCGGGCTGGTAGCGCCGCACCGCGTGCGCCATGCGATCGATCGCCACCCGCCAGGCGCCGCCATGACGCAAGAGCGTGGAAATGTCATAGAAAAAGATCCCGGGCTTGGGAAAATCCGGGATGCCCCGGATGTGATCCTTGAGATCCATGGCGCGAGCTGTCCTGATTGCCGTCTGCGCGCGTGTAGAGCGGCAGCGCCGTTGGGGCAAGGGTGGCCCCTGATGCACGGCCGGCCGGCGCCAGACCAAGCATGCTGGCTTCATCCGGCAGTCATGCTAATGTCATCAAAGGGAAACAACGAGCGGCTAACCAACCGGCCGTTCCCGTAGCAAGGAGGAACCGTAATGAAGCGTCGGACCATGTTGGCTGGTGCGGCTGCCCTGGCAGTGGCGCCCATCGTCGTGCCGGGTGCCCGGGCCCAGGCGGGCAAGACGAAGATCGTCTTCTGGCACGCCATGAGTGGCGCCAACGGCGACGAGATCAACCGCATCGCGCGCGACTTCAACGCCGCACAGTCGGCGGTCGAGCTCGAGGCGGTGTTCAAGGGTTCCTATCCCGAGACGCAGGTCGCCGCCATCGCCGCCTCGCGCGCGGGGCAGGCACCGCATATCGTGCAGGTGTTCGAGGTCGGCACCGGAACGATGCTGGCCGCCGGGCCGGCGGTGAAGCAGGTCTGGCAGCTCGTGCAGGATACCGACGCGAAGATCGATCCAAAATCCTATCTACCGGCGGTGCGCGGCTACTACAGCCTGGCCGATGGGCGGATGGCGTCGATGCCATTGAACTCGTCCACGCCGGTGATGTGGTACAACAAGGACGCCTTCGTGACGGCCGGCCTCGACCCCGAGAAGCCGCCGCAGACCTGGGAGGAGTTCGTCCCCGCCGTGCAGGCACTGAAGGCGAAATGGGCGTCGAAGAGCCAGGACCTGGTCGCCTCCACCAGCGCCTGGCTGACCTGGATCCAGTTCGAAACCTACAGCGCCATCCACAACCTGCCGTTCGCCACCAAGGCCGATGGTTTCGAGGGGCTGGATGCCGAACTGAAGGTAAACGGCCCGGCACAGGTGAAGCACCTGCAGCGCCTGCTCGACATGTCCAAGGAGGGCACCTTCAAATACACCGGCCGGGACGGCACGCCCGATCCGGTATTCTACACCGGCCAGGCGGCGATCGGCTTCGGCTCCTCGTCCGGGCGCGCCGACATCGTGCGCAACGCCAAGTTCAACTGGGCCGCGGCCGTGCTTCCGTACGACCCCGAGATCATCAAGTCACCCAACAACAGCATCATCGGCGGCGCCAGCCTGTGGGCGATGACCGCGCCGAAGCGCACGCCAGCCGAGTACAAGGGCGTCGCCAGCTTCCTGGAGTTCATCGGCCGTCCCGACATGGACGCGTTGTACCACCAGGACACCGGCTACGTGCCGGTGACGCTGGCCGGCTACGAGTTGTCGCGCAAGCAGGGCTACTACGACAAAAACCCGGGCGCGGACATCGCCATCAAGTCGCTCACCCGCGGCACGGTGACGGTGAACTCGAAGGGGCTGCGGCTCGGGCGGCTGCCGGAGATTCGCAACATCATGTACGAGGAAATCGAGAAGGCGTTGCAGGGCCAGCAGGGTGCCAAGCAGGCGCTCGACAACTCGGTGGCCCGCGGCAATGTTGTGCTGAGGGCTTTCGAGAAGACCGCGAAGGGCTGAGCGTGCCGGCACGTGGGCGGGGAGCACGGCTCCCCGCCGGTTCCTGCTGATGGAACGTCGCACCATCTTTTCGGGTTGGTTGTTGCCGGTGGTGCTGGTGCTGCCGCAGCTTGCGCTGACCGTGGTGTTCTTCCTCTGGCCGGCCGGGCAGGCGATCTGGTCCAGCATGACGCGGACCGACGCGTTCGGCATTCGCACCATGTTCGTCGGCCTGGAGAATTTCTCCGATCTTTTCACCGATCCGCTGTACCTGGACACGATCGAGCGGTCGGTGTTTTTCTGTGCGGCGGTGGCGGCGCTTTCCATGGGCGTGGCCCTGGTGCTGGCGAGCGCCGCCGACCGCGAAATCAGGTTCCGCGGCCTCTATCGCGTGCTGCTGGTCTGGCCGTACGCCATCGCGCCGGCGGTGGCCGCGGTGCTGTGGATTCTGCTGCTGCACCCGCAGATCGGCCTGATCGGACGCTGGCTCAACAGCATCGGCATACCGTGGGATTACAAGTTGAACGACACCCAGGCCATGCTGGTGGTGATCCTAGCCAGCGCCTGGAAGCAGGTCAGCTACAATTTCATTTTTTTCCTGGCCGGCCTGCAATCCATTCCGCGGGCGATCATTGAGGCGGCGCGCATGGATGGTGCCCGCGGCTTCTTCCGGTTCCGCACGGTGGTGCTGCCGCTGCTGATGCCCACCGTCTTTTTCCTCCTTGTGGTCAATCTGGTCTATGCCGCCTTCGATACCTTTGCCACCATCATCGCCCTCACCGATGGCGGGCCGGGCAAGGCTACCGAAACGCTGGTGGTGAAGGTCTATCGCGACGGCGTGGTGAACCTCGATATCGGTTCGTCCTCGGCGCAGTCGGTGGTGCTGATGGCGGGCGTAATCGTGCTGACGGCATTGCAGTTCCGCTTCCTGGGCCGACGGAGTGGCGGTGGATGAACGGACGCACCGACTGGTTCGCGCACCTTGTTCTCTGCCTCGGCGCGCTGTTGTTCCTGCTGCCGATCTGGCTGGTCATCTCCGGCTCGACGCTCGACCCCGCCGCGATCGCGCGCGGCGAACTGTCGCTCGTTCCGCGGCTGTCGGGGCTGGGTGTTTATGCCAGCGTGCTGACCCAGGGCTCGCCGGGGGCGGGCCCGGTGTGGCGCATGCTGATGGTGAGTGCGGGCATGGCGCTGGCCATCGCCTTCGGGAAAATCATCATTTCGGTCCTTTCGGCCTATGCGGTGGCGTTTTTCCGTTTCCCGTTCCGCATGACGGCGTTCTGGATCATTTTCATCACGCTCATGCTGCCGGTGGAGGTGCGCATCATCCCGACCTATACGGTGATGTCCAACCTCGGCCTGATCAACACGTTCCCGGGGCTGACGGTGCCACTGATCGCCTCGGCCACGGCGACACTGCTGTTCCGCCAGACCTTTCTCGCCGTGCCCGACGAGTTGTTCGAGGCGGCGCGCATGGATGGGGCGGGGCCGTGGCGGTTCCTGCGCGACATCCTGTTGCCCGTGTCGGCGGCCAACATCGCCGCCCTGTTCGTCATTTTATTCGTCTATGGCTGGAACCAGTATCTCTGGCCTTTGCTGGTGGCGACCGACCCGAAGCTCGACACCATCGTCATCGGCATCGTGAAGATGATCGGTACCGAGACGCAGACCGAATGGAACCGGGTGATGGCCACCGCTGTGTTGGCGCTGCTGCCGCCGGTGATGGTGGTGATGCTGATGCAGCACTGGTTCGTGAAGGGCCTGACGGAGGGCGACAAGTAGATGGCGTCTCTGGTTCTCGAGAATCTGCGCAAAAATTTTGGCGCCGTCGCGGTGCTGCATGGCATCGATCTAGCGATGGCGTCAGGCGAAATGCTGGTGATCGTGGGGGCTTCGGGTTGCGGCAAATCCACGCTGCTGCGGCTGGTGGCGGGGCTGGAGGTGCCGACGGGGGGGCGCATCCTGCTGGACGGGTCCGACGTGGCGCCGCTGGACCCGGCCGAGCGCGACATTGCCATGGTGTTCCAGAATTATGCGCTGTATCCGCACATGTCGGTGTTCGACAACATGGCGTATGGGCTGCGCATCCGCGGCGTGGCGAAGGACGCGATCCGGACCCGCGTGGACTCGGCGGCGGAGATGCTGGGCCTGACGCCGTTGCTCATGCGCAAGCCGCGGCAGCTTTCCGGCGGGCAGCGCCAGCGGGTGGCGATGGGCCGCGCGATCGTGCGGCAGCCCAAACTTTTCCTCTTCGATGAGCCGCTGTCCAACCTGGACGCGAAACTGCGCGTGCAGATGCGGGCCGAGATCAGGCGCTTGCAGCGGCGCATGGCGGTGACCAGCCTGTATGTGACGCACGACCAGGTGGAGGCGATGACGCTGGGCGACCGGCTGCTGGTGCTGCACCAGGGGCGGCCGGTGCAGTTGGCCACCCCGATGGAGGTGTTCGAGAATCCGGCGAACACCTATGTGGCCGGTTTCATCGGTGCGCCGTCGATGAACCTGTTTCCCGCCGCGCTGAGCCATGGCGGCACGGCGGCGGTTTTTTCTCCGGGTCAGGTCATTGCTTTCACGGACGGGCGGCGGCCGGGTGCGGACGGACGCAAACTGATTCTGGGGATCAGGCCGGAGCACGTGGCGATCGACCCGGCCGGCATGGAGTTGCAGATCGATCTGATCGAGCCGCTGGGTTCCGAGACGGTGGTCATCGGCCGCCTGCCGGACGGCGAGCTGTTCTCCGTGAAGCTGCCCGGCGCGGCGCCGGCGGGGGAGAGCATGGCGGTCAGCATCCCGGCGGCGCATCTGCACGTGTTCGATGCGGAAACGGGGTTGCGGCTCGACCCGGCGGGATAGGGTGCCTGCATCGGGATGCAGGCCATTTGTTGTGGTTGGTCGGAGTGAGAGGATTCGAACCTCCGGCCCCTGCGTCCCGAACACAGTGCTCTACCAGGCTGAGCTACACTCCGGCCGTCGGCGCCGCATATACCGGTGCGCCGGGATGGGTGCAAGCCTAAGGTCCCGGCGCTCATGCCCAACTCGCCGCCCAAAGAGGAATCCCATGCAGAACACCGATCAGATCTGGTCGCTCGTCGAGGCCAAGCGCGACGCCTTCGAGGCGCTGAGTGACCGCGTCTTCGACGCCCCCGAGATCGCCTTCACCGAATACAAGGCGGTCGCCGAACACACCGCCATGCTGGAGCGCGAGGGCTTCCGCATCACCACCGACCTGGCCGGCATCCCGACCACGGTGATGGGCGAGGCCGGTGCGGGCGGCCCGGTGATCGCCATCCTCGGCGAGTACGACGCCCTGCCCGGGCTCGCCCAGGAATCCGGAGTCGCCGAGCCGAAACCGCTGCCCGGCGACGGCATAGGCCATGGCTGCGGACACAACCTGCTCGGCGCCGGCGCCCTGCTGGCGGCAACCGCCGTGAAGGACTGGCTGGCCGCGAACGGCAAACCAGGCTGCGTGCGCTACTACGGCTGCCCGGCCGAGGAAGGCGGCGCGGCCAAGAGCTTCATGGTGCGGGCCGGCGTGTTCGACGACGTCGATATCGCCATCACCTGGCACGCGATGCCGTTCTGCGGTGTCAACGATGCCCTGGCGCTGGCCAACACCCGCATCGATTTTTCCTTCACCGGCCGCGCCAGCCACGCCGCGGCGGCGCCACACCTGGGCCGCTCGGCGCTGGATGCGGTCGAGCTGATGAATGTCGGCGTCAACTACATGCGCGAGCACATGCCCTCGGACGCGCGCATCCATTACGCCCTGTTGGATGCCGGCGGGGTGGCGCCGAACGTGGTGCAGGGACACGCGAAGGTGCGCTATGCGGTGCGGGCACGCGATATCGGGGAGATGCAGGCCTTGCTCGCGCGGGTGCAAAAATGCGCCCAGGGCGCAGCGCTGATGACCGAAACGCGCATGGAAGCCCGCATCATCAGCGCCGTTTCCAACCTGGTCGGCAACACCCCGCTGGAACGCGCCATGCAGGACAACTGGGAGCGCCTCGGCCCGCCCGACTTCGACGAGGCGGACCGAACCTTCGCCGGGCAGATCCGCGCGACCCTCAGCGAGGACGACATCCGCGCCCCATACCGCCGGGCCGGGCTGG
>PLTJ01000231.1 GCA_003164455.1 Acetobacteraceae bacterium | reverse complement strand
CGGCCGCCATTTTCTCCAGATCCCCGGTCCGACCAACGTGCCGGATCGCGTGCTGCGGGCGATCGACAACCCCACCATGGACCATCGTGGCCCCGATTTCGGCCGCCTCGGCCTGCGCATTCTGGCCAACCTCAAGCAAGTGTTTCGCACCGACGGGCCGGTGGTGATCTACCCGGCCTCGGGCACCGGCGCGTGGGAGGCGGCGCTGACCAACACGCTGTCGCCGGGCGACACGGTGCTGATGTGCCGGACGGGCTGGTTCGCCACCCTGTGGAAGGACATGGCCGGGAAGCTCGGCCTCGATGCGGTGTTCATCGAGACCGACTGGCGCCGCGGCGCCGACGTCGCCGCGATCGGGACGACCCTGGCACAGGACAGCGCGCATCGGATCAAGGCCGTGTGCGTGGTGCACAACGAGACCTCCACGGGCTGCACCAGCCGCATCGACGAGGTGCGCGCGGCGATGGACGCGGTGGGGCATCCGGCGCTGCTGATGGTCGATACCATCTCCTCGCTCGCCAGCATGGACTACCGGCACGATGAATGGGGGGTCGATGTCACCGTGGCGGGTTCGCAGAAGGGGTTGATGCTGCCACCCGGGCTGTCGTTCAACGCCATCAGCGCCAAGGCGTTGGCGGCGGCGGCAACCGCCAAACTGCCGCGCAGCTATTGGGACTGGGGGTCGATGCTGGCGGCCAATGCCACCGGTTACTTCCCCTATACACCCGGCACCAACCTGCTCTATGGCCTCGACGCGGCGCTGACGATGCTGGCGGAGGAAGGGCTGGACAACGTGTTTGCCCGTCACGACCGCCACGCCGAGGCCACCCGCCGCGCCGTGCGGGCGTGGGGGCTGGAAATCCAGTGCGCCGAGCCGCGGCACTATTCTTCCTCGCTTACGGCGGTGCGGGTGCCGGAGGGACATTCGGCCGACGCGCTGCGGGCGATCATTCTGGAGAAGTTCAACATGAGTCTGGGCAATGGGCTCGGGCCGCTGAACGACCGGGTGTTCCGCATCGGCCATCTGGGGGATTTTTCCGACCTCATGCTGGTGGGCACGCTGGGCGGGGTCGAGATGGGCCTGCGTGCCGCCGGCATGCCGCACCGTCCGGGTGGCGTGCAGGCGGCGTTGGATTACCTGGCGGGGAATGCCTAGATCTACCGGAGCAAGGAAAGGGAGCAAACCGATGATCGAAGCCTGGAGCTGGCCGACACCGAACGGCCACAAGGTGCACATCGCCCTGGAGGAACTGGATCTGCCGTACAAGGTGATTCCCGTCAACATCAGCGCCGGCGATCAGTTCAAGCCGGAGTTCCTGGCGATCAACCCGAACCACCGCATCCCCGCCATCGTCGATCCGGACGGACCGGGTGGGAAGAAAATAACCCTGTTCGAGTCCGGCGCGATCCTCATCTACCTGGCCGAGAAGGCCGGCCGGCTGATCCCCCGCGACCCGCACGCCCGCTACACCTGCCT
This sequence comes from Acetobacteraceae bacterium, assembly GCA_003164455.1. Lineage (GTDB taxonomy): Bacteria > Pseudomonadota > Alphaproteobacteria > Acetobacterales > Acetobacteraceae > Rhodovastum. Next base: position 13,644 of record PLTJ01000231.1, on the reverse strand, counting down.
GCAATGGCTGATGTTCCAGATGGGCGGCGTGGGGCCGATGTTCGGCCAGTACGGCCATTTCGCCAATTACGCGCCGGAGAAGATCCCGTACGCCATCGAACGCTACCAGAACGAAGTGATCCGCCTGCACCGCGTGCTGGAGAAGCGACTCTCCCAGGCCGAGTGGCTGGCCGGCGACGAATACTCGATCGCCGACATCATCACCTATCCCTGGCTGCGCAACCCGCATCGTCGCAACATCGACTTCAACGATTTTCCCAATGTGAAGCGCTGGTTCGAGGCAATCGACGCCCGTCCGGCGGTGCGGCGCGGCTGCGCCGTGCTGACAGAGAACCAGGGCCAGGGGCCGATTACCAACGCGGCTCGGGAAATGTTGTTCGGCAAGACTCAGTTCACCGCCCGCTGACGCCGGCATACGACAACACCGCTATACTTGTGTTGCCCAGACCAAAGCCTCGCCGCGTCGAAGCAGCGCACGACGACGGCGCCGATGGCGAAGACGATAATGCCCATGCCGATGGCGGCAGCCAGAATGATCATCCGCGCCAGGAACAGCTGCTGCAAAGTGTCGTTGGCGTGCATCCAGTTCGTCATCATGTCACAGTTCCCCGCCGGCCCGTTGAACGAAGCCGGCATTTGATTTCACGTCAGATGTGATGAGCGGAAGTTAGGGGGCGGCGAATAGGGATTCGATTGGTGCCGCGGCCCCGGCATATAGGAATCTGATAGGAGCGGCCGCGCCCAGGCTACGCGGACAGGAACGTTTGCCGCCGACGCCGCCCGGGAAGTGCTGTTCGGCAAGACTCGGTTCACCGCCCGCTGATGCCAGTTGGCTCCATCGCTATAGCGCGCGTCGCCCGAACCGAGGCCACGCCGCGATGACGCGGCGGACGACGATGGTGCCGATCACGAGCGCGGCGCCCATGCCGATGGCGGCAACCAGAACGATGATCCGGGCCAGGAACAGCGGCCACAAGGGGTCGCCATCGTGCATCCACAGCGTCATCATGGCACGGCCTCCACATGCCGGGCCCGCACGGCGCTGTCTTCTGCCGGCATCACCCGAGCCAGCACGCCGATCAGCCGCTCGCGGGTCGCCGGCACCGCACGGGTCAGCGGCAGACGCACCCCGTCGGCGCACAGCCGCAGGCTCGCCAGCGCGGCCGCGGTTTCGGTGGAGACGTCGGTGCGACTGGCCAGCACCGGTAGCGCGCCGGCGGCCTCGCATACCACGGCGACGACGCGGGCCTGCTCGGCCGCCGACAATGCCGCCGCCTCGTCGGTGCTGCCGCACGCCACCAGGCCGGCGCTGCCGCGCCGCATCTGCTGTTCGGCCAGTGCGGCCAGCGCCGGCTCGTCCACCTGCCCGGCGCGGAACGGGGTGACGAGCGCCGTCACCGAGCCGCGCAAACCGTCGTTGTGGGCCATGGTCACCGCCCGCCGACCGGGCCGAAGAAGGGCAGGTCGGCTGTCAGCACCGCGCCGGATGGCCGGGCGCGGCAGCGGATGTGGAAGAATCCCTGCGCGGCGAGCAGCGCCGCCAGCGCCGGAGCGCGGCCGGAGCCACCATCGCGCAGCACCACATGCCCGCCCGGTGCCAAGGCACGATGCGCCAGCGCCAGTGCCTCGGAGGCCGCCTCCAGATCGCCGCAACGCGGCAGGATGACCAGGTCGGCCGCCGGCGTGGCGGTGCTGCGATCGTCCCGCCGCAGGCAGGTCACCGTCGCGGCACCGCACCGGATCAGGCCGCACAACACCTCCAGTGCGGCCGGGCCGAGCACCAGCACATGTGCGCCCGCTATCGGACCGGCGCAGTCCAGCACGTTGTCGGCATCGCCGTCGGTTGGCGGCGCGACCCGGGAAGCGCGCGTGCGCGCCTGGTAGGTGGCCATGCCTCAGCTCCCCGCCGAGTCGTTGAACGAAGCCAACATGTGAGTCCTCGCCAATGTGGTGGGCGAAGGGTGGGGTGCGGCGGATAGGGATTCGATCGGTGCCGCAGCGCCGGCGCATAGGAATCCGATAGGTGAAACCGGATCGGGGCTGCGCGGACAGGAACGTTTGCCGCCGCCGTGGCTATCTTTGCCGCGCACTGTGGTTGTATTGTCGTGATTAGGACCCCTTACGGCATGGAAGGCACCAGTCGGCGCCGATGACCGCACGTATCCTCATCGTCGACGACATGCCGGCGAACACGCGTCTGCTCGAGGCCAAGCTGTCCGCCGAGTACTACCAGGTGGCCACCGCTCAGGACGGGTTCGAGGCCATTCGCCTTGCCCACGCATGGCAGCCCGATCTGATCCTGCTCGATGTCATGATGCCGGAGATGGACGGCTACGAAACCTGCCGCCGGCTGAAGGACGACGCCGCCACCATCCATATTCCCGTCGTCATGGTCACCGCCCTGGGCGAGCCCAGCGAGCGGTTGCGTGGGCTGGAGGCGGGAGCGGACGACTTCCTGACCAAGCCGGTGGAATACGACACGCTGCTGGCGCGGGTGCGCTCGCTGGTCCGGCTCAAGCGTCTGCTGGACGAATGGCGTCTGCGCGGCGAGACCGCTCGCGCGCTTGGCCTGACCGCCGAAGAGCTGTCCCCGCCCTCGGTCGCCGGCGCCCGCGCACTGGTGGTGGACGACTGGGATCTCGGCGCCCAGACCGTGCAGGATGCGCTGTCGCGCGAGGGCATCCTGACCGGCCGCGCCAGCTCGGAGGCCGAGGCGCTGGCACTGACCGCCGCCATTCCCTTCGACCTGGTGGTGCTCAGCCTGTCCATGACCGCGGAAGATCCGCTGCGGCTGGCCTCACGCCTGCGCGCCACCGATGGCACGCAGGACATTCCGCTGCTGTTGATCGCCGAACCCGAGCAGAAGGACCGCATCCTGCGCGGCTTCGACCTCGGTGCCAACGACTGGCTGCTGCGCCCGATCGACGAGAACGAGCTGCGCGCGCGCGCGCGCAATCAGATCCGCCGAAAGTTCTACCAGGACCGCCTGCGCGCCGACCTCGGCACCGCGCTGGAGATGGCGCTGACCGATCCGCTCACCGGGTTCTACAACCAGCGCTACCTGATGCGTCATCTGCGCGGACTGATGGCCACCGCCCAGACCGGTGGGATCGCGGTGATGATGGTGGATGTCGATCACTTCAAGATCGTCAACGACCGCTACGGCCACCCGGCGGGCGACCGCGCGCTGAAGGCGGTGGCCGACACGCTGCGAGGGCGTACCCGCGTGTTCGACAGCATCGCCCGCTACGGCGGCGAGGAGTTCGTGGTGGTGATGCCGGGGGCCGGCCCGCAGGACGCCATGGCGGCGGCCGAACGCCTGCGCGTGGCCATCGAGGCCATGCCATTCAGCCCCGAACCAGGGGTGAAGCACCCACTGACCATCAGTATCGGAGTCGCTTTCAGCAGCAGCCACAACCACAGCGCCGAGTTGCTACTGCAGGCCGCGGACCAAGCCATGTACCAAGCCAAACGGGCCGGCCGCAACCGGGTGGAGCTGGCCGCACAGTCAGCGGTCTGAAACCGCGCGTCGGACGGCTGCGCCGCCGAGGGCTACTTGATCTTGGCTTCCTTGAACGCGACGTGCTTGCGCGCCACCGGGTCGTACTTGCGGAACTCCAACTTGCCGGTCTGGGCGCGGGCGTTCTTTTTTGTCACATAGAAATAGCCGGTGTCCGCGGTGGACACGAGCTTGATCTGAATCGTGTTCGTTTTGGCCATGGCAGAAAACCCCTCGAAGAACCGCGCTCATGGCGCATTCGTGGGGGGGGCGTCAAGGGTGAAGCAAGATCGGGCTCCACCTTGGCGGGATCGAGGGGCGGTATCCCTCGCCGTTCTTCACCTTGCCGGCCCCAGCAGTGCCGCCGTGTAGGCCGTCGGTGTCTCGATGAGCGTGCGTGCCGCCAGCAGGTCGGTATCGCGGCCTTCGGCGGCCGGGCAGGCGTTGCGGATTTCCAGCATCTCCGCCGGCGGCAGCGGTGCGCGTGCCGAGCGGTGGCGCTGCAGCGCCCGCGTCATCATGGACTCGCCGTGTTTCAGCGCGGCCAGTTGCCGGTTCAGCGTGTCGATGCCCAGGCTGGTGCAGACCTGCGGCAGCACGCCCAGGCCCTGGATCGGCCAACCCAGCGGCGCCAGCACGCGGCTCCAGGTGATCAGCAGGTCGCCCCCATCGGGCAGCGGGGCGATGGTCTGCACCAGCCCTTTGCCGAGAGTCGAACTGCCCAGCACTACCGCGCGCCCCTGGTCGGCCAGTGCCGCGGCCAGGATTTCGGCGGCGCTGGCCGAACGGCCGTCCACCATCACCACCACCGGCAGGCCGTGCGCCAGATCGGCGCCGTCGGCGCGGAACTCGTGCGTCGCGGCAGGGTCCCGGCCGAGGGTCATCGCCACGATCCCGTTCGGGATCAGCGCGTCGGCCGCAGCTACCGCCTGGCGCAGCAGTCCGCCGCGGTTGTCGCGCAGGTCCACCACCAAGCCCCGCGGCGGCGGCGAGGCCGCCAGGCCAAGCACGATCTCATGGCCCAGCCGCGCGCCGGTATCGCTGCTGAAACTGGTAACCCGCAACAGCAGAAGGTCGCCCACCCGGGTTGCCACCACCGTCTCCGGCGGTACCAGGGCGCGCGTCAGTTCCACGTTGCGCGTCCTCCTGTCGCGGCCGCGCAGCGACACTACCACGGGAGTCCCCTCCGGTCCGGCGAGCAGCGCGCGCACCGATTCGAGGTCGGCGCGCCGGGTGGTTTGCCCGTCGACCCCCAGCACGCGATCACCGGCACGGATACCGGCCTGCGCCGCCGGCCCGTCGGCGGCGACATCCTGCACCACGAAGTCGCCATCGCGGCGAACCAGTTGCATCCCGATACCGGCCCGACCGGCGCGGCGGATCCGGTCGTCGGCCGCCTCGGCCGGTGGCGCATAGCGCGAATACGGGTCCAGGTGGTTGAACAGTTCGTCGAAGAAGCTCCGCAGCACACCCTGCGTGCCGGCTCGTCGTACCGCCTCGGAGGCGTCCCAACCCGCCCGCACCAGCTGTGCCGTCGCCTCGCCCCAGCCCGCGGCGTCGTCCGGTCCAGGCGGCGCGCGGATGGCCACGGTGCGTGCGCCGGCGGTCAGCCGCAGCGCGCCCTCGCGCACTTCCACCGCCAGCCGCGCGTCGAGCGTGGTGAGCCCGCGCAACCCCCACAGCGCGAGCTGCCAGACCGGCACCACATCCAGCGTCCGTGGCGCCATGAAGGCGAGGGCGCTGGCCGTGACCTGTGCCACCAGGCGCTCATCCAGCGTCTGTCCGGGCATGAACGGCTCGGCCGCGGCCGGCAGCACGACGCAAAGCACCAGCAGGAAGGAGACGATCCTCACCGTCGCCGAGAGCGTCCCCTCCCGTGCCCAGCATCCGCGCCGGGGCCATCAAGGATGTGGAACACCAGTCCACCGGTCACCGGGCTCGCCTCGGCGAGCAGCACTTCGACCTCCTGTGTAAGATGCCAGGTGCGGCGCGTGCGACGGCCCGACAGGGTCTGGGTCGCTTCGTCGTAAAACCAGAAATCGTCTTGCAGGGAGGTCACCGGGACGAGTCCGCTTGCGCCGCTGCCGGTAACTGTGACGAAAAGACCGAACCGGGTCACGCCGGAAATGCGCGCGGCGAACACCGATCCGATCTTATCAGCCATGAACGCGGCCAGGTAACGGTCGATGGCGTCGCGTTCGGCCAGGGCGGCGCGGCGTTCGGTCGCGGTAATGTGTTCGGCCCAGTCGGCCAGCGCAGGCGCCTCGGCCTCGGCCAAGCCGCCTTCGCCCAGGCCAAGCCCGCGGATCAGCGCGCGATGCACGAGCAGGTCGGCGTAGCGCCGGATCGGGCTGGTGAAATGGGCATAGCGTGCCAACGCCAGGCCGAAATGGCCGATATTCTCCACCGCGTAGGCGGCCTGCGATTGGCTGCGCAGCATCACTTCATTCACCAGCGGCGCCGAGTCGCTGCCGGCGACCTGTTTCAGCACCCGGTCGAGGTCGCGCGGATGGATCTGGTTGCCCGGCGCCAGCGCTATGTCGAGCGTGCGCAGGAAGCCGCGCAACGCCTCCAGCTTTTCCTCCGATGGCGGGGCATGCACCCGGTAGACGCAGGGTTGGTGCAGCCGCTCCAGCTCCTCGGCGGCGGATACATTGGCCAGCACCATGAACTCCTCGATCAGCCGGTGGCTGTCGAGTCGCGGCCGCGGTGCCACGGACGTCACCCGCCCGGCCTCGTCAAGAACGATGCGCCGCTCGGGCAGGTCGAGGTCGAGCGTACCACGGGCGTCGCGGGCGGCCAGCAGGGCGTGGAAGGCAGCGTAAAGGGCAGGCAGCGGCAAGGCGGGATCGCCGTCGCCGGTGTCGTGCGCCCCCTGCACCTGTTCGTAGGTGAGCCGGGCGGCGCTGCGCATCAGACCGCGGCCAAACCGGTGGGCCGTCTTATGCCCGGCGGCATCGATGCGCATCTCGACGAACAGGCAGCCCCGGTCGTCGCCGGGGCGCAGGCTGCACCAGCCGTTTGAAAGCGCCTCCGGCAGCATCGGCACGACGCGGTCGGGGAAGTAGCAGGAATTGCCGCGGGTGCGCGCCGAGTGGTCGAGCGCGGAGTCGGGGCGGACGTAGTGCGCAACGTCGGCGATCGCCACCAGCAGGCGAAACCCGTTTTCCTCCTTTTCGACGAACACCGCGTCGTCGAAGTCACGCGCATCCTCGCCGTCGATGGTCACCAGCGGAATGGCGCGCAGGTCGGTGCGCCCGTCCGGGCCGACGCCGCGGGCGCGGTCGGCCTCGGCGAGGGCAGCGGCGGGGAATTCCACCGGGATGTCGTGGGTATGGATGACGATCAGGCTAACCGAGCGGGCATCACCGATGTTGCCCAGGCGTTCCATCACGCGCGCCGGCTTTAGCCCGAATGCCGAGGAGGGCAGGGGGGCGGCCAGCACGATCTCGCCGGCTGTGGCCCCGGCTGCCTCGCCGGGCGGCACCACCCATTCGGCTTTCGAGCGCCGATCGGTGGGCACGATGCGCCCGCCGCCATCCGGGGTGGGGTGGAACACGCCGAGCACGCGGCCAGGTGCGTCGGTCAGCCGCTTCAGCGTGCGGCCTTCGTATTTGCCGGCTCCGATCGGTCTCAGGCGCGCCAGCACGCGCTCGCCGGGCGCCAGGGCGGGGCGGCCGCGCTGTTCGGGCGCCATCAGCACCAGGGGCGGCAGCCCGTCGCCTTGCCAGTCCACCGGGCGAGCAACGGCGTCGCCGTCCGGATCGGTGCCGGTGACCCGCACGACCATGGCGTCGGGCAACCGCCCCCCTTTTTGCATGCCGGGTGCGGCGACACGGCGACGTCCGGCTGGGGCCACTTCGCCTTCGTCGGCCATGTCCTTCAGCAGGTCGCGTAGGGCCAGGCGCTGTTGTGAGGTCAGGCCGAATTCGCGCGCAATTTCGCGTTTGCCGACACGACCGGGCGTTTCGCGCACAAAGCGGCGGATGGCTTCGCGGCTGGGCAGGTCGGGCGGATCGCGGTGCTTGCGGGGCATGCGACTCAGCGTCCGGTGTGGGCCACGTTCAACCCGCCCTGCGCGTGGGCGCCTTCTTTGCCGCTGGCTTTTTCTTCGCGGCGGCCGTTTTCTTCGCCGCCAGCTTGGCGGGCACTGTCCGTTTCGGCGCGGCCGGCTTGGTCGCTGGTGCCGCCGCCGTCTTCGCCGCGGGAGCTTTCTTCTTCGGCGCGGCCGGCTTCGCCACTGGGGCCGCCACCTTTTTCGCCACGCCCTTGGCTCCGCGCGGCTTCAGCGCCTTTCCCTTCTCGGCCAGCAGCGCCACTGCTTGCGCAAGAGTAAGCTCCTCCATGGCCACGTCCCGCGGCAGGTTGGCCACCCGGTTGCCGTGCTGGGCATAGGGGCCGAACCGCCCCTTGCGCACCAGCACCGGCTCGCCGCCCGACGGGTGCGGCCCCAGCGCACGCACGCTCGCCATCTTCTTTGCCAGCAGCTCCACCGCACGGTTCAGCCCGATCACCAGCACGTTGTCGTCGCGGTCCAGCGAAGCGAACACCCCCCCCATCTTTACGAATGGCCCGAACCGCCCCAGACCCGCCTCGACCGGCTCGTGGCTCTCGGGGTGGACGCCGACGATGCGCGGCAACGCCAGCAGCGCCAGCGCCTCGTCCAAGGTGATGCTGTCGCCGTCCAGGCCGCGCGGCAGGCTGGTGCGTTTCGGCTTGGTCTTGCTGCCCTCGATCTGTTCGCCCTGTTGGGCATAGAGGCCGTACGGGCCGCGCCGCACCGTGATCTCCTCCCCCGTTTCGGGGTGGTGACCCAGCACGCGCAAGCCTTCCTTCAGCGTGTCGCCGTTCTCCTCGCCGTTATCGATCGCCAGGCGGCGGGTGTACGGGCAGGCCGGATAGTTCGAACAGCCGATGAAACTACCGTGCCGGCCGAGCTTCAGCCCAAGCCGCCCGGTGCTGCAGGCCGGGCAGGTCCGCGGATCGGTGCCATCGTCGCGCGGCGGGAAGAAATGCGCGCCGAGGTCGCGGTCGAGGGCGGCGATCACGTCGCCGATCTTCAGGTCGCGGGTCTGTTCGACGGCGCGCGAAAACGCCTCCCAGAAGGTCCGCATCACCGCCCGCCAGTCCGCCCGCCCGTCGGAAATGTCGTCGAGTTGTTCCTCCAGGTTGGCGGTAAAGCCGGTGTCGACGTAGCGGTTGAAGAAGCTCACCAGGAAGGCAGTGACCAGCCGGCCACGATCCTCGGGAACGAAGCGCTTGCGCTCCAGCCGCACGTATTTGCGCTCCTGCAGCACCTCCAGAATGGAGGCGTAAGTGGAGGGCCGGCCGATGCCCAGTTCCTCCATCTTCTTCACCAGGCTAGCTTCCGAGTAGCGTGGCGGCGGCTGGGTGAAGTGCTGATCCGCGCTCGCCCAGGCCCCGCCGGGCGCGCCGCGCAGCGGGTCGCGCTCGCGCATCGGCGGCAGCATGCGGTCGGCGTCGTCGTCGGCGGCGTCGTCCAGGTCCTCGCGGTAAAGCTTGAGGAAGCCGTCGAAGGCGAGGATGGAACCAGTGGCGCGCAGCAGCGGTCCCTTCGGCCTGGCGTCCGCCACATCCACGGCCACCTGGTCGAACTCGGCCGACTGCATCTGGCTGGCCACCGCCCGCTTCCACACCAGTTCGTACAGCCGGCGCTGGTCGTGGTTAAGGTGCTGGGTGACACTTTCCGGCGTGCGGGCCACATCGGTGGGCCGGATCGCCTCGTGCGCTTCCTGGGCGTTCTTGATGCGGCTGATGTATTCGCGCGGGGCGGCCGGCAGGTATTTCGGCCCATAGGCGCCCTGCACGTGCTCGCGGATCGCGCTTACCGCCTCGCGCGCCATCTGCACGCCGTCGGTGCGCATGTAGGTGATCAGGCCGACCGTATCGCCGTCGATGTCAGCGCCCTCATAGAGCTGCTGGGCGAGCCGCATGGTCTGCTGGGCACCGAAGCCGAGCTTCCGGGACGCCTCCTGCTGCAGGGTGGAAGTGGTGAAGGGGGCTGGTGGATTGCGCTTGGTGCGTTTGCGCTCGACGGAGGCGACGCTGAACGTGCCGGATTCGACGGCTGCCTTCGCTGCCAGCGCCGTGGCCTCGTTGGACAGGTCGAACTGCTCAAGCTTCTTTTCGTCGAGGTGCGTCAGCCGTGCCGTGAAGGGCGCACCGGCCGGGGTGAGGAAGTCGGCGTCGACGGTCCAGTATTCGCGTGCCCGAAATGATTCGATTTCGGCCTCGCGCTCGCAGACCAAGCGCAGCGCCACCGATTGCACGCGTCCGGCGCTACGGCTGCCCGGCAGCTTGCGCCACAGCACCGGCGACAGCGTGAATCCGACCAGGTAATCAAGCGCGCGGCGTGCCAGGTAGGCCTCGATCAGCGGCTGGTCGAGGTCGCGCGGGTGGGCGACGGCGTAGCGGATGGCACTGCGGGTGATTTCGTTGAAGGTGATCCGCCGCACCTCGACACCCTTGAGCGCGCGCTGGGCGTCCAGCATGGCGCGCACGTGCCAGCTGATCGCCTCGCCCTCGCGGTCGGGGTCGGTGGCCAGATAGAGGGTTTGGGCGCCCTTCAGGGCCTTGGCGATGGTGGCAACCTGGCGACTGCCACGATCGTCGGCTTCCCAATCCATCTCGAAGTTGCTCTCGGGGCGCACGCTGCCATCCTTGGGGGGAAGGTCGCGCACGTGACCGAAGCTGGCCAGCACGGTGAATTTGCTGCCCAGATACTTGTTGATGGTTTTTGCCTTGGCAGGCGATTCGACGACGACGACGTCCGTCATGCTGTCCTGTTCTCGGGGGCGGCGGCGTTAGGGCGCGCCTAATGACCGGGTTCGGCGAGCAATGCAACCATGTTCCCCGGCAGCATCTCCACACGGCCGGCCACTTCCAGCATCAGCAGCATGGCCATCACGACGCCGGACGATAGCTGGGAACGGCGGATGAGTTCGTCAACCGATGTCGCGGAAGGGCCAAGCAGATCAAGGATTTTCGTCAGCGTCATGCCGCTCGCCTGCCTCTCCTCCGGCGCCTCTGGCGGCGGCGAGGGCTGTTCCAGAAGCATGCCGGGTCGGCTGAATTGTGGCCCGCGCCCCGCCGTGGCGCCGGGGTGTTCGGGTAGGTCCGCCAGCACGTCGGTTGCCGTCTCGACCAGCCCGGCACCCTGGCGGATCAGGTCGTTGGCGCCGCGGCAGCGCGGGTCGAGCGGCGATCCGGGCACCGCGTAGACTTCCCGCCCCGCCTCCTGGGCATGTCGTACGGTGATCAGGCTGCCCGAACGCAGCGCCGCCTCCACCACCACCACGCCAAGCGACAGGCCGGCGATGATGCGGTTACGGCGCGGGAAATGACGCGACTGCGGCGCGGTGCCGGGCGGCGCCTCGGCCACCACGGCCCCGCCGCGGGCAATCTCTGCCTGCAAATCGGCATGCTCGGGCGGATAGGGCATGTCGATACCGCCGGCGACGCAGGCTACCGTCGTGCCGCCGCGCAACGCGCCCCGGTGCGCCGCCGCGTCGATGCCGCGAGCCATGCCGGAGACCACCACCAGCCCCGCCGCCGCCAGTTCCTCCGCCATTGCTTCCGCCACATGCTGGCCGTTCGCCGAGGCGTTACGGCTGCCGACCATCGCCACGGCTCGCCGGTCCAGCATTTCCGGGTGCCCCTGCACGGTGAGCACGGATGGCGCGTCGTCCAGCAGGCCGAGCAGTACGGGGTAGCCCGGCGTATCGACGAACAGCAGGGCGGCGCGGGCACGGCCGGCCTGCTCGAACTCGCGCTCGGCGTCGTCGCGGCTGGGGATGGCCAGCGCGCCGTTCCGCCCGCCGGCACGCGCCAAGCCTGGCAGCGCGTCAAGCGATGCGGCGGCGCTGCCGAAGCGGCGCAGCAGGCGGCGGTAGGTGAGGGGGCCAACCCCTCCGGTGCGGGCAAGGCGGAGACGGTCGAGGTCCTCGTTCATGACCCGCGGCCGATGCGTGGTTCTGTGCCGGCGAGCAGGCGGCGGATGTTGGCGTGGTGGCGGCTCGCGATCAGCACGGCAGTGACGATCACCAGCACCTCGACCGGCCGGCTGGTGCCGAGCAGGGCGGCGATCACCGGAGCCGCCACGCAGGCGGCGAGCGCGCTGGCCGATGACATGCGGGTGATCAGCGCCATGGTGAGCCAGACCAGGACGCCACCGAGGGCGGCCAGCGGGGCCGCTGCCAGCAGCACGCCGAAGCCGGTCGCCACCCCCTTGCCGCCCTTGAAACCGAGCCAGACCGGGAACAGGTGGCCGAGGATGGCGCCCAGCCCGGCGGCGAGCATGCCACCCTGGCCGGCGAGCCAGATGCCGATCAGCACCGCCGCCGCGCCCTTCGCCGCATCCGCCAACAACGTCGCCGCCGCCAGCCCCTTGCGGCCGGTGCGCAGTACGTTGGTGGCGCCGATATTGCCCGAGCCGATTTTGCGGATATCACCCAGGCCCGCCAGACGCGTCAACACCAGGCCGAACGGAATGGAACCCAGCAGGTAGCCCAGCACGCCAAGAGAAATCAGGACGATCACGCGCCGAACACGCGCCGCCCGGCCTTCCAGGTGCCGAGCACACGCCCTTCCAGCCCGCGCCCGTCGAAGGGGGTGTTCTGCGCCTTGCCCGGCAGCACACCGGCCTCGACCTGCCAGGTCCGCTCGGGGTGAAACAGGCAAAGATCGGCCGCAGCACCCCGGGCCAGGGTGCCGGCCGCGCTGCCCAACAGCCGTGCCGGGCGCAGGGTCAACAGAGCGATCGCGGCGGCGAGGTCGAGCCCGCCGCCGTGCACCTGCGCCAGCGTCACCGCCAGTAGCGTCACCAGGCCGCTGCCGCCAGCGGCAGCCTGGGCGAAAGGCAGGCGTTTGTCGTCGGCATCGCGCGGCTGGTGGTCGCTGGCCACCGCATCGATGGTACCATCGGCCAGCGCGGCCGCCACCGCTACCCGGTCGGCCTCGGTGCGCAGCGGCGGCGACAGCTTGGCATAGGTGCGGAAATTACCGATCGCCGACTCGTTGAGGTCGAAATAGGGCGGCGCGGTGTCGCAGGTCACGGACAGACCGTCGTTCTTGGCCCGGCGGATCAGTTCCAGCGCCTCGGCGGTCGAGACGTGGGCGAAATGCACCGCTCCGCCGGTCAGCTTCGCCAACCCGATGTCGCGCGCCACCATGATCGCCTCGGCCTCGGCCGGGATGGCGGGCAGGCCGAGCCGGGTGGCCAGCTCGCCGCGCGTGGCGGCACCGCCGGCGGCCAGGCTGGGTTCCTCCGGGTGCTGTACGATCCGGCAGCCGAAGCCGCGTGCATAGGACAGTGCCAGCGCCATCAGCCGCGCCGGACCGATTGCTCGCGCCCCGTCGGTGAACGCCACCGCACCAGCCTCGCGCAGCAGCCCCAGCTCGGCCATCTCCTCGCCGCGGCAGCCGCGGGTGACGGCGCCGTAGGGCAGGATGTCCAGGCTGCCGGTCTCCTGGCCGCGCGCCACCAGAAGATGCACCAGCGCCGGGTCGTCGATCGCCGGCACGGTGTCGGGGAGGGCCGCCAGTGTGGTGATACCGCCGGCGGCGGCGGCCTCGGCGGCGGAGGCGATGGTTTCGCGATACTCAAAGCCGGGCTCACCGAGGGCAGCGCGCATGTCGACCAGCCCAGGGCACAGGACCGCGCCCTCGCCATCCAACGTCGCCACCCCGTCCGGCCGGCCCAGCCCGGGTCCCAGATCGATTATCTTCCCATTACGGATCAGCAACTCGCCCGGTTGGTCCAACCCGTTCGCTGGGTCGAGCAGGCGGACGCCTGTGAACAAGGTGTCGCCCAAGGGCGCGTCCGCCCGGCCTTCATCCCGTTCCATTGCCTGGCCTTGCCTTTGCCGCTACCCGGTTGGCCGCAGCCGGCCTGCGCCGCGCGGGCCATCTGCTGGCTTAGTTGCAGATCGGGCCGGCCGCTGTCAACGTGCGACCCGCCGATACCGGAACGACCGGAACCCACCACCATGCCAAGTGTCTAGACAGAAACTGATTCCACGGTCTGGTCTTCGGTGATGGTACAGATGAAGCCGAGTTTGGCGATTTTTGACGCGAGCCTTTGTGCCTGTGCCTGGGGGGACGCGGTTTGGAAATGGTCTGGCCCG
>PLTJ01000363.1 GCA_003164455.1 Acetobacteraceae bacterium | reverse complement strand
GAGATGGTGGCGGCGATGGACAAGGTCGGCGTCGACGGCGCGATCCTCGTCTCCTCGTTTTCCATGTACCAATACGACTCCAGCTATGCGGTGGAAGTGCAACGCGCCCATCCCGACCGGTTTGCTCTCGTCACGCCGGTCGACCCGGCCGATCCGGCGGTGGCCGATGTCATCGCCGAGTGGAAGCGGATTCCCAGCACGGTGGCCGTCCGCCTCAGGCTGCCGAAAGGTATGGCGCGCGCGCCGGACGACCCGGGCGTCGACCGTATCGTGCGGGCGGCGGTTCGTCACGATTTCCCCATCAACGTCCTCATGTGGGGCAACCTGGAGGTGGGCACGGCGGTCATCGATCGCCATCCCAGCGCCCGGTTCATCATCGACCATCTGGGCATCATGCAGCCGCTTGCGCCCCCCGCGCCGCCGCAGCCCTGGGTCGACCTGCCGAAGGTGCTGGAACTCGCCAAGCGTCCGAATGTGGTGATCAAGATTAGCGGCGCCTGCACATTGTCGCGCCAGCCGTATCCGTTTGCCGACATCTGGGACCCGCTGGCCCGCGTGTTCGATGCCTGGGGTTTCGATCGCTGCCTGTGGGGCACGGACTGGACGCGCGCGTTCGCCGTGGTCAACTTCGGGCAGGCCGTCAAGCCCTTCCTTGAGACTGGCCACCTGAGCCACACCGAGCGGGCGATGCTCATGGGCGGCGCCTGCGCCAAGGCTTACGGCTGGTCGCCACGGAAGAAAACTTAGCAACGTAGGGTGCGTGTGTGGCACGCCGTGATTCGCAACACCGGGGCGGCGCTCCGCATCGCCGCCCCGGCCCCTATCGCCGTCATGCCGGGCGCATTACGCGCGGGCTGCAGCCGCCCGCCGCTTGTCAAGCTCGGCCAGTTCCACTTCCAGACTCAGGCCCGGATCGACGAACATCCACAGCGCGGCTCCGACCACCAGCATGCCGCTGGCGATGATGAACGGCAGCACCCAGGAGTTCGAGAACTGGACGATGATGCCGAACGCCACGGGCGACAGCGACCCGCCGAGATTGCCAAGGCAACTCACCATGCCGACCGCCGAGCCGGCCGAATCCTGCGCCACGTCAAGCCCCACCGTGTAGTAGCTCGCGATCGCCATCTCCAGGCAGAACAGGCCCGCGGTCAACAACCCGACAGCGAGGTACGGCGAATCGGTGACGCCGCCCGGCGTCATCAGCAGGGCGGCCATAAGCAGGCCGAACATCGGCACCGTGCGGCGGCCCAGCTTGGCGCTGCCTGTCATCTGCAGCAGCTTGTCGGACATCCAGCCGCCTGCGGTGTCGCCGATGGCGCCGGCCAGCATCGGCAGGCCGGCGAACATGCCCATCTTGATCAGCGTGAACCCGCGCGCTTCCACCAGGTAGGTCGGCAGCCACGCCAGGTACATCCAGAAGGCGTAGCTATACATGAACTGGCTCATGCCCAGGAACCACAGGTTCTTGCTCCTGAGCAGCCGGGAAAGCGGGATCGCCTTGATCGCCTTGCGCTGCCTCTGGCCGCCGTTGATCAGGTCCATCTCCGCCTGGTTCATCACCGAACCCCAGCGCTCGTTGAACTCCGCGGGCGTGTCGCGGTACCAGATGTACCAGAAGACCGCCCAGGCGATGCCGATGAAAGCGAAGCTGACGAACACCGCCCGCCAGCCCCAGAGCACCATGATCGTCACCGCGATCGGCGGCGTGGCGGCGCTGGCGACGCGCGAAAATGAATGCGTGATGCCGTTGGCGAAGCCTCGCTCCGTTGCCGGCAGCCAGCGCGAGAAGGCGCGGTTGGCGTTGGCCATGGCTCCGGCCTCGCCGGCGCCGAAGAAGAGTTGCACGAAGACGAGCGAAACGAAACCGACCGCTGCCCCGGTCGCGGCGGTGAATGACGACCACCAGATCATCAACACGCCCAGCACTTTCCGTGGTCCGAACCGGTCGCCGAGCATGCCCGACGGGATCTGGCACAGGGCATAGGGCCACACGAACGCGCTGAAGATCACCCCCATCTCGAATTTACTCAGGCCGAATTCCTTCATCATCGACGGCGCCGTCACCGAAATGGCGACGCGGTCCAGGTAGGTTACGAAATAGAAAATGCAAACGATGAACAGCATCCAGTATCGTGTTCGTGTTGCTCTCTGACTCATGGCGCTTCCCTTCGTTCTGGCACCACGGCGCCAACCGTGCCGGCGGCAAGGCGGAGGCGGGTGCGTCCGGGCGCGCCGTGACCGACGTGACCGACGTGATTTTGGATTGCCCCGCCGGCCCCACGTCGACAACGAACCGGACCGCGCGTCCGATGGCGCGGCTCTGCTCCAGCGCGGTGCCAAAGGTCTTCATGAGGGCGCGCGTCGAGCCGGGCTGGCTGGCCAGGATGTTCAGCATTTTGGAGCCGACCGCGATCTCGACGGGCTTGGCGGTCGCCGGCCTGCCACTCTTGATCAGCAGTGCTGCCGGGCGTTTGCCCGCCGGTCGCGTACGACGCGCCGTCGCGCCCCTGGGTTCGACGTCGACATCGCCATACAGGATCTCCACGGTAAAGCATGGCCATACGGGATCTCCACGGTAAAGCTATGAACCGACATTTCCCATATAACCCGGCATTTCCCAGATGGGCGGCCCAGCCGCCCCTCTCGGCAGGCAACCTACTGCCAGCACGTTCTGGGCTGCAATGGTGAAACGACCGGTGGAGTTGTCAGTGACCGCTGAGCGCTTCGAGAACGTCGCGCCGAGGAACGCGCTGGCGCGCCGGTCTGCATCGAGACATGCGTCTCCTGCCGGCAATCGGGCGACCGAGGCCGGAATGCTGGTCAGCATCGGCCCGGCGGCAACGGGCGGAGCGCCGCAATGGCGTCCAGTATGGTCTGGAACAGACCGCGCGGGACCATCACCTCGGCCATCTGGAAGCTGATCGACCGGCCATGCCGCACGATCCTGGCGCCGATCTTCACCAACCGGTCGCGCAGCGTCGTCATCGACCACTGCCTGA
>PLTJ01000414.1:5767-6605 GCA_003164455.1 Acetobacteraceae bacterium | reverse complement strand
CTTAAATCGTTACGTCACGAAACCCTGGCCCTGCCAGGCGGCTCGGGCGCTGGCGGTCCGGTCGGTCCACGGCGTGCCGCGCTGGACCACGGTATTGGCGAAGATCAGCAGCTTGCGGGCGCAGGCGACGAGCGCACTCTTGTGACACTTGCCGCGCGCGATGAGGCGGGCGTAGAGCGCCTTCAGCGCGGGGTTCCAGCGGAACGCGGCGGGCAAAGCGGCGGCGTAGAGCGAACGTCGCAGCCTGGCGCGACCGCCGGCGATGTGGCGATCGCCGTTGTGCTTGCCGCTGTCGCTGTCGAACGGGGCGAGACCGGCCATGGCGGCGGCCTGTTCGCGGCTGACCTTGCCGATCTCGGGCAGGCGCAGGATCAGGGCGATGGCGGTGCGCTCGGCGATGCCGGGGACGCTCAGCACCAGGTCGAAGCGGCTTGCCAGATCGGCCTGGCTGCGCAGCCCGGCTTCGATCCGCTGCAGTTCGGCGGTGCGGCGCCTTTCCAGGCGGGTGATGTCGGCGGTGACGCGGCGATGCAAGCGGGCGTCGGAGATGTGCTCGAGGCGGGTCTTGAAGCGGGCGATATCCGCCTCGGTCTGCTCGACGAAGGTGAGCTGATCGAGGAGGGCATCGAGGCGGGGATCGGGTTCGACGTTGCCTGGCTCGATGGTGCTGGCGCAGGCGGCGATAAGGATGGCGTCGATGTGATCGTTTTTGGCGCGCCGCAGATGCAGCCTGGCATAGGCCTTGACCTGAAGCGGCTGCAACACGAGGACGGTGAAGCCTTGGGCCTGCAGATAACGGGTGACGCCGCGTTCATAGCCGCCGGTGGCCTCGATGCCG
>PLTJ01000414.1:0-5709 GCA_003164455.1 Acetobacteraceae bacterium | reverse complement strand
ATGTGACATCTTCTTTGACCCTGCCTTGTGAGACGAACCAGAGTGTTCAGGCAACCATACGGGTCCGAAGAAGAGGCTGGCGCGATCAAGCTACGGGAGAGCCCGTAACGGCTCAGGGTGGGCACGATCCGTCGCCAGCCGCGCGGCCCTGGGCGGCCGCCCAGGGCCGCGCGCTCCCTTCGGAACGGGGCAAAGATAGCGCGGCTGGCTACTACAAGGGTGCAATGCCGCTTGGCATTGCACCCTTGTACGTTTGCCCCGTTCGGCGGTGTATGATGTTCGCCGGACAGCACGGAAGGCGGTGAGCCCGTTTGCACCCTTACGGCCGTGAGCCCGTAGCGTAGATCTCGAAGATTATCACTTGGAGAGAGCCGTGACCGACAGCATCCCGGCCAGGCGTCCGATCCTTCAGCCCTCGCATCCCGGCACGCTGTTGCGTGAGGACGTGCTGCCCGCGCTGGCGCTGACCGTGACGGAAGCCGCGGCGAGGCTCGGCGTGTCCCGCCAGACCCTGCACGCCATCCTCGCCGAGCGGGCCGCCGTGACCCCGGAGATGGCGGTGCGGCTGGGCAAGCTGTGCGGCGACGGCGGGCGCGTGTGGCTGGCCATGCAGCAGGCTCACGATCTTTGGGCAGCGGAACGCGCGCTGGCCGATGTGGTGGCGAAAATTCCGACGCTGAGCGCCGCCTGATCGGGGCGAACGACGTCGAGAGTGCCGCGACTACGTTGCGATGGCGGATGGCGTGGCGGGGGGAACGCGGCGCATGGCAGCGGCGGGGGACCGGCGGAGACCGGGGGGCGCGGTGAGTTGCGAGAGGCGAATTGCGCTTCGCTGATCCAGCCCTACGCGGGCTCGGCATTGCACCATCGCGGATCGCCGAAGAAAGTGATGCAATGCCGAGCGGCATTGCATCCTTGTACGTTTGCCCCGTTCGGCGTTGGTGCATGGCGCTTCGCTTATGCACCCTACGCATACTACAATGTCAGCCCGGCGACGGTTTCGAGACTCGTAGCATGAGCGGTGTGCAGGCGAATCAACAGTCAAGAATCTCCCGCATGCGGCCCACGCAGCGGATGGACTTACTCGACCAAATAGGCCGAGAGTTGCAGAGTCGATTCACGTTCGGCGGGATAGATGAATTTCTATCGGCATGCGGTATCAAACCGCTAGCAGGATATAGTGGGCCAAATTCAAAGTGGGCTTACGCAAAAACTGTGTTGAAAGATGTTACCGATTCCACCTTGCTGGAAATTGCGGCAGAGTTGGAGTTGAAGCCGATAGTGGCAGGTGGGGTATTGGTATTGCCGCCAAGAAATTGGCAAGCTGCATCAGAACTTAAGCTTTTTATCAGCCATATATCGAGAGACAAGGACAAAGCAATGCGGCTAAAAACCTGTCTGTCTGCTTATGCTATTGACGGATTCGTGGCGCATGAAGACATTCATCCAACACTCGATTGGCAGGTTGAGATAGAGCGTGCACTCCGTAACATGGACGCTTTCATCGCTATCCATACAAAGGGCTTTTCTGGAAGCATATGGACACAGCAGGAAATCGGTTTTGCTGTCGCGCGTGATGTGAAAATTATTTCACTCAGGATGGGAGAAGACCCTACAGGATTCATATCTAAGCATCAGGCGCTTGCGCGAGGTAACCGAACAGCTGAGGACATCGCGAAGGAGGTTGACGCCATTCTCGCAGAAGATGCCAAGACCGCCGCCAAGCTTGCAGCCGCCAAGAAGGCCAAAGCAGCACAGACCGTGGATGATGAAATCCCGTTCTAGAGCAAGGCAAAATGGCAGAGAAACGTGACTACAGTCCGTTTGATAGAGTAAACGAACGTTGGCCGACCAAAGGTGATCGCATTTTTTCGCCTGGTGGCGATGCGCGACCAGCCAACAGCATCGGTGAACGTAACTATAGGCTCGGTAAAGGTTACAAGCTGGCTGGTGACGTGCTGGTGCAAAACTTTCTTGGCGAGCCACGCGATCATGATAATCTAATTTACCCGATACTGTATTGCTATAGACACTACATCGAGGTGACGCTCAAGGAAGTCGTGGAAGACCATGGTCAATGGGTAGGGATTACACTATCAAAGAAGGATCACAATCTGCCCGAACTCTGGAAGCTTTTTCTGCAAATCGCAGTCGCGTATCACAATGACCCATCGGACGATGCAGCGGTTGCCGTGTCAGGTTGCATCAACGAGTTTGCGCAAGTCGATCCTGGTTCTTTTGCATTCCGCTATGCACGAGACAAAAAGAGAGGAGGCCTGATACCATTGGGATTTGGCACTATTGATCTTGTCAACGTGCTCGATGTCATGAACGGAATCCAAAACTTCTTTGAATGTGCCGACCTCGATTTTACCCACAAGCGAGACGCAACGTCGATAGAGATGGATGACGCGAGCCGGTAGCCCGCATCGTGACGCGGGTCTCCTGGCGCGACGGCGAGGACCACCGCAAGACCCCGCATCACGATGCGGGCTACGCCGGACTACGAGCGACATGAAAGCATAGTTCTGGCGACTCAGCGTGAAAAAAACCTAAAGCATTGGCAACGCGCGTGGAAAATCAGCCTCATACTCGATCATAATTTGGGCTGGGTTGATCTGTACGAGTCGCTGCAATGAGTCTGTGACGGCAGTGTCCTGAGCGCCGCAATGCGTGGATGGCCGGGTCAAGCCCGGCCATGACGGTAATTGGTGGATGGCCGGGTCGACCCTCGGTCGAAGAGTCCGGGGGCGGCCATGACGGTAGCGTGGATAGCCGGGGCGACCCCCGGGTCGAAGTCCCCGGGTCGAAGAGCCCGGGGGCCGGGGGCGGCCATGACGAAAACAGCATTGCGTGTCGCCAAATGCGATTGCCCTGGCACGCGGCCCGGGAAGCGCGAGCAAAGACAATCATGGATACCCAGGGGCACCGCCGTCAGAGCAGCCCCGCCGCCTCCAGATCCGCCGCCAGTTGCTCGGGTGAGGCGAAGTGGATGCCTTGCATGCCGCAGGCCTCGGCCGCCGCCGTGTTGGCTTGGGTGTCGTCGATGAAGACCGCGCGCGCCGGATCGATGGCGTAACGCTCCAGCAGCACCGCGAAAATGCGCGGGTCGGGTTTGATCATGCGCTCCTGCCCGGACACCACGATGCCGCGAAACCACTCGAGGAAGGGGAACCGGCCACGCGAGCGCGCAAACGTCTCGGCCGACCAGTTGCTCAGCGCATAGAGCGGCACGCCGCGCGCGCGCAGCCGCGCCAGCACCGCGACGGTGCCCGCGATCGGGCCGGGGGCCATTTCGTCGAAATGCTCCCACCAGGCGGTGATCATCGCGCGCTTGTCGGGGTGGCGGGCGATCGCCTCGGCCTCGGCCTCGGCGAAGGTGCGGCCGGCATCCTGGCAGCGGTTCCATTCCGGCGTGCAGACGGTGGCGAGAAAGTTCTCCATCGCCTCCTCGTCGCCGTTGAACAGGCGGCGGTAGAGGTGGCGCGGGTCCCACTCGATCAGCACCCCGCCGAGATCGAACACGGCGATGTCGCGGCCGGCCATCTCAGCGCCGCCGCCGGTTGCGGGTGTTCATGCCAATGCTCATGCCGGCCTCCGCCGTTGACGTGCCGGCGGTCATTACAGGCGGGCGGCTGGAGGGTCAATTTGCCCCGCGCGAGCGCGCGTGCTACCCGCGCCGGCCATGCGTTCGGGTTCGTTTCCGTATCCATGTTGAAAGATCTGCTGCGTCGGCCCTGGGTGCAGGCGATGTTCGCCGCGCTGATCGGCCGCTACCTGGAGGTTGTCCTGCGCACCACGCGCTGGACGCTGCACGGCGAGGCGAACCTGGCCCCGTATGTCGCGCAGCGCCCGGCGGTGGCGGCGTTCTGGCACGAGCGCCTGTCGCTGATGCCGGCGTTGTGGACGCTGGTGTACCAGCGCAGCGGCGGGCGCGCCCGGGCCCATGTGCTGGTCAGCCGCCACAGCGACGGCCGCTTCATCGGCGCGGTGATGCGCCGGTTCAGCGCCGACGTGGTGTACGGGTCCACCACCCGCAAAGGCCGCGATCGTGGCGGTGCCGCGGGCGTGCGTGCCCTGCTCGGCGTGCTGGAGGCGGGCAGCCACGTGGTCATCACCCCGGACGGACCGCGCGGCCCGCGCCGGATCGCCGCCCTCGGCGTGGCCGAGCTGGCGGCGATCTCCGGCGCCCAGGTGCTGCCCTGCGCGGCCCAGACCTCGCGGCGCTGGACGCTGCCGACCTGGGACCGCATGGTGCTGCCGCTGCCCTTTGGCCGCGGCGTGATCGTCTGCGGTGAGGCCATCGGCGTGGCCCGTGACGAAGCCGCGGCCACCTTGCCGCGCATCACCGCCGCCATCACCGCGGCAACCGACGAAGCTGACCGCCTGTGTCGCTGATCCTGCCACTCTACGGTGCTGTCACCACGCTCGGCGCCCCGGCGCTGCGGCTGATGCTGGCGCGCCGCCTGCGCCAGGGCCGCGAGCTCGCCGACCGCCTGCCCGAGCGCTGGGGCGAGGACGCTACGCCCCGCCCGCCCGGCCGCCTGGTCTGGCTGCACGCCGCCAGCGTGGGCGAGACCATGTCGGTGCTGTCGGTGCTGGAGGCGCTGGCCGGCGCGGGGGCGCAGGTGGTGATGACGACCGGCACCGTCACCTCGGCGGCCCTGCTGGCGCAGCGGCTGCCGGCGATGGGGCTGGACCGGTGCGTGCGGCACCGCTTCGTGCCGCTCGACGTGCCGGCCTGGGCGGCGCGCTTCCTCGACCACTGGCGGCCGGACGTGGCCGGGTTCGTCGAGAGCGAGGTCTGGCCCAACCTGATCGCCGCCTGCCACCGCCGCGACATTCCGATGATGCTGGTCAATGGCCGCCTGTCGCCCGGCAGTTTTTCGCGCTGGCGCCTGGCGCCGGGGCTGGCGCGCACCCTGTTCGCCACCTTCGCACGCACCCAGGCGCAGTCCGAGGACGACGCGCGGCGCCTGCGCGCGCTGGGCGCCCGCCAGGTGAGCGCGCCGGGCAACCTGAAATTCGCCGCCGCCGAGTTGCCCGCCGAGGCCGCCGAGCTGGACCGGCTGGGGGCGATGCTGCGGGGACGCCCGGTCTGGCTCGCCGCCAGCACGCATCCGGGCGAGGAGGCACTGGTCCTCGACGTGCACCGCGCCCTGGCGCCCACGCACCCCGGCCTGCTGACCATCCTGGTGCCCCGCCATCCCGAGCGCGGCGCCGAAATCGCCGCGCTCGCTGGAGACCTCCCGTTGCGGCAACGCTCGCACGCCGCCGACCCGCCGCCGGAAGGCATCTGGCTTGCCGATACGCTGGGCGAGCTCGGCCTGTGGTATCGCCTGGCCCGGATCGTGTTCGTCGGCCGTAGCTTGCTGCCGCCCGGCGGCGGGCAGAACCCGCTGGAGCCGGCGCGCCTGGGCTGCGCCGTCGCGGTCGGTCGGCATACCGGCAATTTCCAGGAAGCCGTCGCGCTGCTGCGCGAGGCGGGAGGCTTGATCGAGGTGGCCGATGCCGGCGCCCTGGCCGCGTTCGTCGCGGCGATGCTGGCCGACCCGGAGCGGCGGATCGCCATGGGCGAGCGGGCCGCCGCCGTCGTGCACCGGCATGGGGATTTGCCCGAGCATACCGCGGCGGCGCTGCTGGGGTTGCTGGCGGGGTCTGGCGCACGGGGCGCCGGTTCGGGTGGCGACGCGCCGCCTGACCACGGCG
>PLTJ01000323.1 GCA_003164455.1 Acetobacteraceae bacterium | reverse complement strand
TATGGGGCTCCCCCCTGGCCTTATCGTCGCGCCACCGTGGCCGGGTCGGTGTTCGAGCCGCAGAGCAGCACGCCCACCCGCGCGCCCTCGGGCGGAACCCAGGCCCCGCACAACAGAGCCGACAGGGCAGTCGCGCCGCCGGGCTCCGCCACCAGGCGCAGCCGGTCCCACAGCAGGCGCTGGGCATCGCGGATGGCCTCGTCCGGCACCAGCACCGCCTCGGCCACGAAGTCGCGCGCAAACGGGAACATCAGGGCGCCGACCTGACGCGCGCCGAGCGCGTCGGCGGCCAGCCCGCCGACCGGCGCCTGCACCGGCTGGCCGGCGGCCAGCGCGTCGTGCAGCGCCGGGCAGGCCGCCGGCTCGACGCTGACCACCCGCACGCTGCCAGCGTACCAGGCCGCCATGCCACCGATCAGCCCGCCGCCGCCGGTGGCCACCAGCACATGGGTCAGTTCCGGCGCGTCCAGCTCGAACTCGCGCGCCGTGGTCCCCTGTCCGGCCAGCACGGCCAGATGGTCGTAGGCGTGCACTTCCATCGCCCCGGTCTCGGCCTGGCGGGCGNNCCGGGGGCGTCAGCTCCGGCACGAAGATTTCGGCCTGCAAACCCAGCGCCCGTGCGGCATAGGCCACCGCGGCGCCGTGGTTGCCGCCCGAAGCGGCGATCAGCCCGGCCGGCGGCAGTTCGCCGGCGGCGCGGGCGGTCAGGATGCGGTTGAACGCGCCGCGCGGCTTGAAGCTGCCGGCGTGCTGCAACAGCTCCAGCTTGAGCACGAGCGGGAAGGACAGGCCCAGCTCGTCAGGAGCGAGCCGCAACACTGGGGTGTGCCGGACCCAGGGCGCAATGCGCCCCGCGGCGACAGCGATTTCATGGCGGAACAACATCATGGGGCGCGACGCTGCCACGACACTGCGGCGCGGACAAGGGGACGGACGCAATGGGCCAGCCGCCGGGGGGATCCAGGCCCCGGAATCGGGCTTCCGTTACGGACCGGGACTCTGCATGGTGCGCGCCATGCAGATACACGCGAGTTGCGCGGCGCGGGAAACCGCGGGAGTGCTGCTGACCGGACCAGCGGGTTGTGGCAAGTCCGACCTGCTGTTGCGTTTGCTTGACCGTGGATTCGTGCTGGTGGCCGACGATCGGGTCGATATCGAGGATGGAGTCGCCAGCCCGCCCGCGGCGTTGGCGGGGCTGCTGGAGGTGCGTGGGCTGGGCATCATGCGCCTGCCCCACCTGCCACGCGCCCGGCTGGCCCTGGCGGTCGAGCTGGATGGGACGGCGGCGCGGCTGCCGTCCCCTGCCCGCCACCCGGTGTTCGGCATACCGTCGATCGCGCTCGACCCCTTCGCCGCCAGCGCGGCGCAGCGTGTCGCCCTGGCGCTGGACTGTGCCCAGGGACGGCTGCGCCAACAGGCTGGAGCCTTCGTGTCGGAGCCCGGCGCGTCATGAGCGCCCCCCCCCTGCCGTGCCCCGGCCGCCAACCCGTGCTGCTGGTGACCGGCCTGTCCGGTGCCGGCAAGCTGTCGATCCTGCGCGCCCTGGAGGATCTCGGCTACGAGGCAATCGACAATCCGCCGCTCGGCATGATCGAAAGCCTGGTGACCAGCAGTCCGGCAGGCACCGAGCGTCGTATCGCGGTCGGGGTCGACGCCCGCAGCCGGGGCTTCGATGCCGGGGTCGTGCTGAGCACGCTGGCCCGGCTGCGCCAGCACCCGGCCGTGTGGCCGCAGCTGATATATGCCTGGGCCGACGAGACGGTGCTGCTGCGCCGCTACACCGAGACACGCCGGCGCCACCCCCTGTCGCCGCATGGACGGGTAGCCGATGGCATCGCCGCCGAGCAGACCCTGACCGCGGGGCTGCGCGAGGCGGCCGATCTGGTCATCGATACCTCCGACCTGCCGACCCCGGCGCTGCGGCGGCTGATCGAACAGCGCTACGGCCCCGAGGCTCAGTTCGATACCCACTCCGGCCTGGCGGTCGCGCTGATCTCGTTCGCATTCCCGGCGGGCCTGCCCCGCGAGTCGGACATGGTTTTCGATGCACGGTTCCTGCGCAATCCGCACTATGTAGACGCACTGCGGCCCCGTACCGGCAAGGACCCGGCGGTAGGTGCCTATGTCGAGGAGGACCCGGACTACCGGGCTTTTTTCGACGGGCTCACCGGCCTGCTGGGGTTGATCTTGCCGCGTTTCGTGCAAGAGGGCAAAAAGTACGCAACTATCGCGGTGGGATGTACGGGCGGCCGTCACCGCTCGGTCCATATCGTCGAACGGCTGGCATCCCATCTGACCCAGACAGGCTGGCGAGTGACCCCGACACACCGTGAACTGCTTCGCGAGGAGGCTTTGCTCGCGCAACCCCAGGCGCCCGATGGAACCGTGCCGGCAGCGACGCCGCACCCATCCGTCCCGGCACAGGAGGCCTGACATCGTCCCATGATCGGTCTTGTACTGGTCACTCATGGCCGGCTCGCAGAGGAATTGCGGTCGGCCATGGAACACGTGGTGGGCGCCCAGCGGGGCGTGGCAACGGTCTGCATCGGCCCCGATGACGACATCGAGGGGCGGCGGACCGAAATCCAGCGCTGCATCAACACGGTCGACACCGGCGATGGGGTAGTGCTGCTGACCGACATGTTCGGCGGCACGCCCAGCAATCTCGCAATCTCGCAGATGGACCGCGAGGGCG